>NZ_CP084757.1 GCF_020535545.1 Roseateles sp. XES5 | reverse complement strand
AATCATCTCCAGAACATCGTCTGGAAACGCATTGATCCCGCCGAGAGACTGCCGGTCCTGCGAACACTGGGTGTAGTCATCCACCGAAGATCCGATGAAGAAAACCCTTCTTTGGTCTCTGATCTGCGATCAGAGCCGTAGCCTGTTGTCGCCAGCGGTCTCGATCCTCTTTCAGGTCAGCGATGACCGTTTCCTTGTCTGATAGGCGTTCATGCGCGGCTTCAAGACGCGCCTGTAACTCCCTGATAGTTCCATCAATGTCGGTCCTAGCAGGGGTGTTCACCTGGGTTTCGTGCTGTTCACTGGAAACGGCGGGTGGGTAAACCCTGTGCAGCTCAGATGGATCAATGTGAAATGTACCAGACTCATCCTTGCGCGCAGAAACTCGCCCACTTTTTATGGCCTTGGATATTGTCGCCTTCGATTTTCCGGTCGCTTTTGCGGCCTCACCTAAGGTGTACACCATGGGGTTTCCTATCGTTCGCCTAACTGTAAGGGTGAACTGTTTACCTGTTTTCGTCTAGTATTTGCAGCGGTGTTCAGCCTCGCAGGTTCTCTTGCTTCTTGCAGTAGGCCACGAATGCGGCCCCTGCGTTCTTGGGGTCTGAGTAGCAACGGAACAGAAAACCTACATAAGGATTTCACGGCTCGTCATCGGGGTCGGCGGTTTTCGGATCGCGTAGAGGCCTGAGTTCGCCTCGGGCCACGAAATCGGGGAGCGTGAAGGCGTATCGACCAAGCATGTTGACGTGACGGAAGCCGAGCGGCGAGAGACGCGTGACATCCTCCGGCTTGACGTCGTAGCCTTCAGTCAAGAGCTGGTTGACGGCTGCATCCGTGTAGATCGTGTTCCAGAGCACGACGAGATTGACGACCAGGCCGAGTGCTCCGAGCTGATCTTCCTGTCCCTCATGATAGCGCTGCCGCAGTTCACCACGTTTTCCATGAAAAATGACGCGGGCGAGCTGGTGGCGACCCTCACCTCGATTGAGCTGGACGAGAATACGGCGCCTGTAGCTTTCATCATCAATGAAGCGCAGGAGGTAGAGCGTCTTGATAAGGCGGCCGAGTTCCTGCAGGGCGCGAGCGAGACGGGTTGGCCGGTCATTGGTCTGGAGGGTTCGGGTGAGGCCAGCGGCCTGGACGACGCCGAGTTTGAGGGAGCCGGCAAGCCGCAACAGATCGTCCCAATGCTCGATGATCAGCTTCATGTTGATCCTGTTCGCCGCGAGATCGTCGAGGATGCCGTAGTTGGCTTTTGCATCGGCGCGCCAGAATCTTGCCCCGCCGACATCTGCGATGCGAGGGCTGAACTGGTATCCGAGCAGATAAAAGATGCCGAAGACGGTGTCGGTATATCCGGCCGTGTCGGTCATGATCTCGGTGGGCTGAAGCTCGGTCTCCTGTTCCAGCACGACGGCGAGGAGGTTGAGGCTGTCGCGCAGGGTGCCTGGAACGGTCATGGCGTTGAGGCCGGTAAACTGATCTGAAGCGAGATTGTACCAGGTGATACCGCGCTCCTGCCCAAAATATCGCGGATTGGGGCCGGAATGAATGGTGCGGACCGGCACGACGAACCGCAATCCATCGGCGGACGCCACTTCACCGCCGCCCCATTTTCTCGCCAGGGGGATGGCGTTTTGCGCCGCGACCAGAGCGGCGTTTGCGGCGGTCAGCGTCTCGGCGCGCAGGAAGTTCTGCTTGACCCAGCTGAGCCGGGAGCGTCGAAGTGCCGGGGTATCGATGCGAACCAGCGGCTCGAATCCGGTATTGGTCGCTTCGGCGACAAGAACGGCGCAGATGCTGGTTGCGATGTTTTCCGCGCGTGAGCCGCCCTCGCTGGCGTGGGTGAAGAGATCGGCAAAGCCGGTTTTCGCATGCATTTCCATGATCAGTTCGGGCAGATCGAGCCGAGGCAGACGCGCATCGATCGCGGCGCGCAGCGCGATGAGGCTAGGCGGTTCCTCGATCTTTTCCAGGCGATCGAGGGACAGGTCCGAGCCTTCCGAGGTATTGATGATGGTGACGGCCGGGTTCAGCGGGACACGATCGGCGGTTTCCCTATAGGCTCGGTCTAGCCGGCTCGACAAACGCCCGAGTTCTTCGTCAGCAACGGTGGACACTCCGACGGTGCGGCAGACCGTCGGACGTGCAGCTTCCCATGCTGGACCTGATAGCAGCCCCTTGCGCGGATCGGCATACCGCAGTGAGTGAACCGGAAAGATGTCGCGCCGGCGAATGGCGCGGCGCAGTTCGTCCAGGATGCAGAGCCGATATCCTGTCAGATCGACAGCGCCATCGGCAGTCTTGAGTTGGGTCTGCCATGCCTTTGGCGCAAAGGCTGTTGGTGGTGGGCCGGCGCGCTTGCGGCCGGAATGAACCACACGGAGATAATCAATGGCCTCCAGCAAGGGCCGGCCGGCGGGAGCCGCGCCGAGATCGAGGCCGGCGAGCAGTCCCGGCGTATAGGCAATCTTGCGATTGTGCTTCCTGAGTTCGGTAAAGTAGGTGTCGTCGTGAGGTTCCGCGAGGGTGCCGACACGCTCGACGGCCGCGTCAAGCGCCTGCCTGTCGATCAGGTCGAAGATTGCGGTGCGGACTGCATCGTCGGGCGTTTCGGGATCGAGAATGACGATCGCCGCGTCGCGTAACTTCAGTGCCGCTGCATCCAGGTCTCGCAGCGACCGCAATCTTGCCAGCTTGGCGGCCGACGACGCCTCCGACACCATCGATGTCGTAACCGCGTCGAACAGATCGATGACATCATCCCCGGCCGATGCTTCGAGTGTTCGAATAAAGGCCAGCAGGGTTGCAGCGCGCCGGTCGGCCGGCAGACGCGAAACGGCCTGAGCCTTTGCAGCGCTGGCAAACCGCGCCAGCGCCGTGACTTTACCCGGTGGCAGCCGATCGAGCGACGGCAGGCCGCTTGCGAGGGTGCGAATCTCTTCCAGACGGCCGAGTGCACGGCTGATCTCCCGCCCGCTCTGAATGTACGGTCCATCGCGCAGCCGGTCGAGCGGGCTTTGCCGACTGCCTTCGGAAACAGCGACCAGGCTATCCAGTCGCGCACGCTGCTCGGGCGTCATCGACTCGATCAGCAATCTATGCAGCCGGCTGTTCGCCCGTGTGCGAACCCTTGCCACGGCCCTTTCCAGCACAGACAGGCCCGGCAGCAGGACCTTGGCTTCCAGCAACCATGCGACGGCCCGGTCGAAGAGAGCCGACGGTCGGTCCGATCCCGTCCAGCACAGGGCGTAAAGAAAGCGGTTGAGACGGAACGCGACACCGAAATCGGTATAGGTTCGGTAGCCGTAGTGCTGACGAATGCGAGGCGCATGGCGCCAGCGCCCTTCGCTGCGGGCATATTCGGCAATCAACTCTTCGGGCTCGGTGAGCGAAAGCTGGCGGGCGGTGAAGCGCAGGGCCGGAACAGGTGCCTCTGTGGGGTCTTCCGGAAAGGTGCCGAGTATGCGCAACGATCCGAGCTGGACGGCGACGCCCAGACGATTGTGATCGCCGCGATGCAAGGCGACGAACGCACGATCGGCGTCATCGAGGTGGAAATAGCGAGCCAGTTGATCCGGGGTAAGCTCGTCGGGAAAACAGCCATATTCCCGCGCCTGGCTCTCGCTCAGATATCCTACCGGCACGGTCTTTTACGCCTGCATGCTATTGTCGCGTTTCGCTCGACGCTTGCTTGCCAGCAGATCACTTGCCCGCTCGCGAGGCTTTCCCTTGGCATCGACGTAGGCATAGAGCGTCGACAACGACACACCGAGTTCAGCCGCGACATCACGCGCAGCGTTGTCGCGATCTGCCATCATGGCCATGGCCGCCTTCAGCTTCTTCAGTGTCATGACGCGCGGGCGCCCACCAGCCCGGCCTCGGGCACGCGCCGCTGCCAGCCCCGCCATGGTGCGTTCGTGGATGAGATCGCGCTCGAACTCCGCCAGGGTGGCAAAGATGCCGAAGACGAGGCGCCCGGTTGTCGTCGTGGTGTCTACGTCGCCGGTCAGGACCTTCAGGCCGATCCCTTGCTTCTGAAGGTCGCTGACCAGGCCGACCACATGGGCAAGCGAGCGGCCGATGCGATCGAGCTTCCACACTACCAGAGCGTCACCAGCCCGCGCGATCTCAAGCGCTTTAGCCAAACCCGGCCGTTCTGTTGCACGGCCCGAGCATACGTCGTCGAAAATCTTCTCACATCCGGCGCGTTCAAGACCGTCGCGTTGGAGATCGAGATTCTGCTCGATGGTCGAAACCCGCATATAACCAATCAGCATCGGCGCTCCCCGTTTCACATTAACTTAGACGGCAGAGAGTTTATCGGCTATAGGTTTCTGCACGGGTATTTATAGAATTTGACCGCTCTGCGGAAATTGTTGCGATCTGCTTTGCGGCGTCACATCAAACCGGGGTTTGTTGCGACGTTCGGGCAGGGCTTTTGTGGATGCCACCGGCGGGGCAAAATCTCTTGCGAGCGAAACGTGATGACTGACAACGACGACCACCAGGATGTCGCGGACCTGCAGCCAGAAGATAAGATGGGCTTTGCTGTTCCGAAGACACCGACCCACTCGCTCATGCTTTTGAACAGCTACATGCGCACCGACATGCTGCAACACATCCATTTGCGCCTTCATAAGATGAGGGCTGAGGACGGACCTGGTTCGCCGTTGCATCATATGGCGAAAAGCCTCGAACAGGTTATCGACACCTGGGGCGACATCAATCTGTTCGAGTGTTTTACCCGCAACCAATTCCACATCGATCCGGATTACGAGTTTCGGCCGGAGCAGGATTACCCCCACGACATCAGGCTGATGAAGCATCACCTCAAATGCCACAGGAAAACGATCAAGGAGCTGGGCCGCTGGCGCTGACCGCTGAGCTGTGAAATCCCTTATGTAGGTTTTCTGTTCCGTTGCTACTCAGACCCCTTCTTCGGCGGGTTGCCTTTGGCGGCGGCATCATGAGCAAAAGCCAGCCAGTTGGATCGCATGACGTAGTAGTCCCAGCCGAGTGAACGTGCATGGGCGCGTGCCTGTTCTTCTGCCCATTCCGGGATCGTGATGGTCGTAGAGAGCGCCACTTGGACGGATCGAGGGCGCACTGTCACCAGGTCGGCCTCGTCGATCTCGAAGCGGTAGAAGGGGGTTACGTCGGCCTTGATGATTTCGCGCAGGTTATGGCGGAAGCGCTTGATCGGGGCATTGCTGCCCGTCTTGTTCTGAAGGTTGGTCAAGCTGATCTGCCACTTTGGGGAGCTGCCGCAGTGTTTGCGGGCGATCTCATAGAGCCGCCGTTCCAGCGGGCGACGAAGGCGGAAGTAGTCGTGCGAGATCGTGACCACCTGGTCCGTCTCGATGGCCCGCATCAGCCAACGCGACAGCTTCACCTCGCAGTAGTCCAAGCGGAACCGTTCGTCGTCGGTCCGAACGAACCCGCCTTCGTCGATCAATGAAAAGATGCGGGTTTCGATCTTACCGCCGGACTTGATGTTGGTGACGAACTGCGCCCCTTGAAGGCGGGCAAAGGCGTCTTCAAGGCGCTTGTAGTGGTTGCCGCCGATCGGGCGGTTGGTCGCAACGGACAGCTCCCGCGCCGAGAAGCGCACGGTATCCCCAATGGGTTCGCCCCGGTTCTTGCGGGCCATCAGCTGGCTGATGGTGAAGATCAGAATGTCCTTGTCGAATATCGTGGGTAGGCCCAGTCCCGATGGCCTGATTTTCAGGACGTTGTCGCCGCTGCGATATTCGAGGTGCCGCATGTCCGGCTTCGTCGCCAGCGAGAACAGCGGGTGTTCCATCGACGCCATGTCGTCTTTCGGCACCGCATCCGCGATGTCGAGGACAAAGAAATCAAGGTTTGGGTGGCGATCCGGCAGCAGACTCATACGAAGACTTTGACCTTTCGGGAACTCTGATGTTTGACCTATCAGGAACCTCTAGCCATGTGAAGCGGGTTTGACCCTTTCGGAACCAAAGTTTGACCCTTTCGGAACCAAAGTTTGACCCTTTCGGAACCGAAAGCCGGGTTTTCCTGATTGGTTTTAATGTGTTGCGGGGGGCGTAACTTACTCCGTAGGTAACACTAATAACACTAGGGCTTTTCGCCCGTATCGCGCCCAGAAGCCCACCGCCTGCACTTGTGACAAGCGATGGATTTACCATGAAGAAGGAAGGGGTGGCGGCGAGGTCAGCCCCCAGACTGAGAAGGGCGCTCGATCCAGATGGCGCAGAAAGAGCTGCCGTCGTCCTGTTCGACGACCTGACCGCCTGCTGTGGTGCAGTAAACCCGGGGGTATTGGCCGAACTCGCGCGCATCACCCCGGCCCATGATCAGAAACGCCGCCAGAAGCCCCAGAACGGCCCCGCCAGCGCCGACCGATGCCAACCACACCCAGAACCCGCCGAAGTAGCGCCAAGCCTCTCTGCGGGCCTCTCCTGGGGGCGGAACAAGGTCTGTTCAAAATCCTGCGCTAAGCTCGAACGAACCCTGAACATCACGCGGCGCGGAGGATTTTTCTGGCAAGCCGCAAGGGCCTGAAGCCTTCGGACATCTGCTGCTCGGTGTCCCAGGAATAGATGCCGGTGAGATTTATGTGCTCCCAACTGAGGGGCGAGACGTGTTTCAGCAACTCGTCGGGGATATTTCGGCCTTGCTGGCGCAGATGAGCCGTTGCCCGGCTGAGATAGACGGTGTTCCAATGGACGATGGCGCTGACCACCAGGTTGAGACCGGAAGCTCGGAAGGCCTGGCTGTCAAAGGAGCGATCACGGATCTCGCCGCGCTCATGGAAAAAGACGGCGCGTTTGAGCTTGTGAGCGGCCTCGCCCTTGTTGAGCCCGGCCTGGCAACGCCGACGCAGTGCCGGGCTGGAATACCACTCGATCATGAACAGGGTGCGCTCGATGCGGCCGAGTTCGCGCAACGCTTTGGCCAGATCGCTGGACTTCGACGATGCGGAGAACTTCTTGAGGGTCGCCGACGGCGCGACGGTGCGCGTCGTGATCGACGCGGCAAGGCGCAGGAGTTCGTCCCAATGGTCCATGATGAGGGCGGTGTTGATCGGCACGCCGATATGATTTGCCAGCGCCGGATAGATATCGGCCTTCTCGAAGGTGTGCAGTTTCCGGTCCTTGATATTGCGAAGGCGCGGCGCGAAGCGCTTGCCGATCAGGCAGAACAGCGCAAAAACATGATCGCTGGCGCCGCCGGTATCGGTGAACAGCTCTTCGATCTCCAGAACCGTGTCGTGGTCGAACAGGCCGTCGAGCACATAGACGGCCTCGCTTTCGGTCGGGCTGATCGGCAGGATGCTGTAATAGCCGTATTGGTCGGAAAGCCCGCTGTAGAACTTCGAGCCCGGCTCGCTGCCATAATGCAGGTTGATGTCGCTGCGCCCTGCGGCCCGGTCACTGGCGCGGAAGAATTGCCCATCGGATGAGGCTGTCGTTCCGTCGCCCCAGATTTGCGCATGCGGATGGCGGGTATGGGCATCAGTGACGCAGGCCTGCGCGGCCCGATAGGTTTCGGAGCGGGCATGGAAGCTGCGCATCCAGCCGATCTGGTGGGCGCTGATCCCCTTCGACGCCCCGGCCATGCGTTTCGGGCCGAGATTCGTGCCGTCGGCAAGCACGCCGGCCAGCATGGCGGCGATGTTTTGCGGCGCATCTCCCGTCCGGACATGGGTGAACTGGTCGGCAAACCCGGTCCACTCATGCACTTCCCGCAGGAGATCGGGCACCTCGACCAGAGGATACATCTCCGTGATTTCGGCATTGATGGCTTCCGCCGCGGCGGGAATATCGCTGGTATGCGGCGTCACGATCAGCGTGCCGTTTTCCATCCTGACGCCATCGAGCTTGCCGAAACGGGCGCGCCAGGCCAGCCGTTTGAGGTTGACGTCCATCATCTCCCGGACGTCCGCGAGCCAGGCAGCGCAGTCGGTCTGGACACCGAGGCCAAGCTGATCTTGCCCCCTCAGGGCGACAAAGGTTGGCTTCGGCATGAGATCTTCGTCTATCGGCCGGAATGACCGGCTGCCCTCGACCCACACATCGCGCGAATGCAGCCGGTCCCGTAAATGAGCGAAGGTGGCGATTTCATAAAGCCGCCGATCCGGCTTGCCATCCTCGAAGACCAGTTTCCTTTCGTTCGCACCCAGATGGCCGACCGGCACATGATCCGGCAGAACACGGCGTCCCTCCACATAAAGCATTTTCAGGGTCGCGACCGCCGCAAGCAGCGGATCGTGCCGGCGGCGCGAGCGGAACGTGAATGCCTGAAGGAAAGCGCCGGCAAACTTGCGGATGTTTCCATGTTGCTCGGCCGCCAGCACCAGCGGCGAAGCGTTGGCGCTCTCCACCATCGCCTCGAGACCGGGCTTGATCTGCAGCAGCCGATGCCAGCCGACTTGCCGGTTTACCGTCTCGATCGCATCTTCATCGGCATCATTGGCGGCCTGCAAGGCAACGATCGTGTCGAGGAACAGTCGCAGCGCCTTGGAGGGGCTCCGTGGGAATCTCTGCAATATTACCCGCTAAGAGATTTTTGGCGTGACGGAAAACAGATGATTTCCGCGTAGCGGTTCGGCGGGTCGAAATCGACGGGGTGACTGGGCAATTATTTGCGCGACAAACCCTGTCGGAATGTGAGACTGTGCGGCAACTCGGAACTTGAGGTTTGTCGTGCATGTTGATCGGTTACATGCGGGTATCGAGCGGTGATGAGCGGCAGTCGGTTGCCTTGCAGCGCGACGCCCTGCTCGCCGCCGGGGTCGATCAGCGTCACCTGCATCAGGATCGCGCTTCGGGCGCGCGCGACGATCGGCCGGGGCTGAAGGCTTGCCTTGCAGAATTGTGCGAGGGCGACGTGTTGGTCGTTTGGAAGCTCGACCGTCTGGGCCGATCACTCTCCCACCTGATCCGGATCGTTGAGGATCTGAAGATGCGCGGGGTCGCCTTCCGCTCTTTGACGGAAGCTATAGACACGACGAATTCGCACGGTGCATTCCTGTTCAACCTGTTTGGCACGCTCGCCGAATACGAGAGAGTGCTGATCACGGAGCGGGTCAACGCTGGACTGGCGGCGGCACGCCGGCGCGGTCGCAAGGGCGGCAGGCCACCGACGATCGACACCGAAAAGGTTGAGCAGATTCTGGCGGCGCTGGAAGCCGGCGCCAGCAAGGCGTCGGTGTGTCGGACATTCAAGGTGCCGCGCTCGACTCTCATCGACACATTGCGGCGAGCCGGATGGACCGGACCGGGCAAAGAAGATGAGCCTGCTCCCCCAGTTTGAGAGCGGGTGTGACCGATGGCCTTCCTCGACGCGCAGTCGCGCACCGTTCTGTTCGACCCACCCGATGTTTATGAAGAGGCCCTCGCGCGCTATGCGCTGTCCGCTGAGGACATCGCTTTCGCCAAGGCGCATCGCCGATCGCATAATCGTCTGGGTTTTGCCATCCAACTCGCCCTGGTGCGTGATCTCGGTCGTCCGCTCCGCGCTGGGGAAGTTGCGCCTCAGGCAGTCGTCTCCGTTGTCGCCGACCAGCTGGACATCGACGCTGCGGTGTTCGCGCTCTATGCCCAGCGGGAGGAAACCCGTCGAGAACATACGCGGGAGATTGTCGTCGCACTGGATCTCCGGCCCGTCCGGGCGAGCGATTATCGATCCCTGATCACCGCGGCGGCACGCGAGGCAGCCGCGACCGAACAAGGCGAGCCGATCACCAAGGCCGTGATCGAAGCCCTGAAGGAGAGGAAGCTGCTCATTCCTGTGCCGGAACTGCTGATACGTCTGGCGATGGCGGGCCGGGCGGCGGCGCGACGACAGGCTTATCGCGGCTTGATCCGGGGCATGGAGCAACCGTCCATCGAGGCGCTTGATCAGCTTCTCATCGATCGGTCCGGCGATCGGAGCCATCTCGGCTGGATTGCGGAAGCGCCGGAGGGGACGAAACTGAAAAACCTCAAGGGCCTGATTGCCCGGCTTGAGGTTCTGCGTTGGGCGGCGATTTCCGATGAGCGACGTAAAACGATCCATGCCAACCGCTATGGCATCATCGCCCGGGACGCTCGCATTCTGCATGCCCGTGAGATACGACGCCTGACATCCGAGCGCCGCTACGCCACGCTGGCGGCGTTCGTCATCGAGAGGCAGGCGGCAATCACCGACCTTGTGATCGACATGTTCTGCAAACTGATCGGCAGCACCCGTCGCAAGGCTGAACTGAGCCGCACAGAACGCCGGCTGCAAGAAGCCGAGATTCTTGATGGGGTGGCGCTCGATCATCTCAAGCTTGGCGAGGCGCTTCTGGCCGCCCGTGAGAGCAACACCGATCTCGCATCCGCAATTGCAGTCTCACTCGGCTGGGACGGATTGACCGCCAGCATGGCGGCAGCCAGGTCCGTCGTGCGCCCCGATCGCAGCGACGAATTCGATGAGCTCATAGAGCGGCACAAATCGCTGCGAAAGCTGGGCAGGCTCATGTTCGGCGCGTTCTCTTTCCGGTCGTTTCGTCCCGATGATCCGGTTTTGAAGGCAGTGGATCATCTGCGTGCGCTCTACAATGGCAGGAAACTACCCGCGCAGGTGCCGTTCGCGTTCATGACCCGCAAGTGGCGGCGGCGTGTGCGCTCGGACGGTGTCACCATCGACCTGCGTGCCTGGGAAGTGGCGGTGCTCGTTCATCTGCGGGAGCGCCTGCGGGCCGGCGACATATGGGTTGAGGGCAGCCGAGCATGGCGCAGTTTCGAGGATTATCTTCTGCCTCGACCGATCTTTGCCCTCATGCGCGCCGAAGGCCGGCTCGGGCTTGCCATTCCTGACAGCTTTGCCGAATGGCGAGCCGAACGCACCGCCACGCTCGACGCGAAACTCAAAAAGCTGGCAAGGGCGGCGGCCGCCAACGCCATTCCGCATGCGGCTATTTCCGACAAGGGTTTGTCGGTCTCCCCGATCCGCGAGGAGGAGCGTGACGGGATCGTCGCGCTCAGCCGGCGTCTTTACATCCTCGTTCCCCGGATCAGGATCACCAGCCTGCTTGCCGAGGTCCACAGCTGGACCAGGTTCCTTGACAGCTTCACACACTATCGCACCGGCGAGACGGCGAACGACGAGCCGGCGCTGATGGCCGCTATCCTTGCCGACGCCACCAACGCCGGTGCTGAACGCATGGCGGAAAGCTCACGCGGCGTCACGATCCACCAGATGATGCTGATGGTAGATAGGCATCTGCGCTCGGAAACCTATGCCACGGCGACCGCCGTGCTGGTCGATGCGCAGCAGGCTCATCCCTTCGCCGCAGTCTGGGGCGACGGTCATATCTCCTCCTCGGACGGGCAGTTCTTTCCGGCCGGCGGGCGCGGTGAAGCCAGCCTCGAATACAATGCAAAATACGGCAAACGGCCAGGTGCCTCGATCTATGGCTTTCTTTCCAATCGTTTCGCCTCCTTCTTCTCCCGGATGATCCAGGCGTCCGAGAGCGAAGCGCCCTACGTGCTCGACGGCCTCCTTCACAACGAAAGCTCCGTCGAAATCCATGAGCATGCAACCGATACCGCCGGCGCGACCGAAACCACATTCGCTATGTTCCATGGCTTCGGCTACAGGCTCATTCCTCGTATCCGCAATCTCGGCAATCGCAGGCTCTTCGTCATCGATCCCGACCCGGCGTACGAGCCGCTCGGGGCGCTGATCTCGGGAGCCGTCAACATGGATGTCATCGAGCAGCACTGGGATGAGGTTTTGCGGCTGAAGGCATCGATTGGCGCAGGCCTCGTGCCGCCGTCCGTCATCCTCAAGAAGCTTGCCGCATCGCCTCGACAAAATCGGCTCAATCAGGCGCTACGCGAAATGGGCCGAATTGAACGCTCGATCTTCATCTGCGACTGGTTGCTCGACACCAAGCTCCGGCGCAGGTCGCATGCCATCCTCAACAAGGGTGAAAGCCGTCACGCCCTTGCCAGGGCGGTCTTCCTCCACCAGCTTGGCGAGCTGCGCAACCGCGTGGCGGAAACCATGGCCTATCGGGCGTCAGGTCTTAACCTCGTCGTCAACGCCATTATCCTGTGGAACACCGTCTATCTCAGCCGCGCTGTCGATTATGTCCGCACCCAGGGCATCGATATTCCCGCCGAACTGCTCTCCCAGGTCGCACCACTTCCCTGGGCTCATATCGCACTCACCGGCGACTATCTCTGGAACGAAATTGACCGACCCCTCGAACGCTTCAGGCCGATCCGCGCTAACCGTTTCAATCCAAACAACTTTGCTTTCCCTTAGCGGGTATTATTGCAGAAATGCCCACGGAGCCCCGATTAGGTGAATGAGTGGGTGTGCCGTTGTGCTTTTGAGCGAATGCGTGAATCGGAGAATAAGCGAATCGGTGAATGAATGCGCGAACCGGCTCTTTCAGATAGATGCCGGTTCAACGCCGGGACTACCTTTCATGTCTCTGCGAGCCGTTCGGCGCAGATCGTGGCGACGGTTTCTTGCAGCGCCTTCACACGGTCGACCAGCCAGGCCAATTCCTCGCCGGTGATTTCATAGGCCGGGGAATAGCGCGCACCGACATAGGCGCGATCGAGGCGGGTAAAGCATCGCTTGGCGAAACGGGTATCGCGGGGCCACGCTTCGATAAGCTGCGGAGCGATCCTTTCGGCCTGGGAGCGCAGGAAGGTCAGCTTATGGGATTTGGGGCTGTAGAGCGTCAGGACGGTCAAGACGCAATGATAGAGTCCTTCGCTTGCCTGGTGCAGCAGGAACGCGGCCTGCCTGTCGTGTCCGTCCTCCATGGCGCGCTTGGCCAGGTCGAGGAAGACGCTGGCATTGGGAAACCAATGGTCGAAATGTCGTCGCGCTTCGGCCTTGGCAACCTCCGGCTCTAGCGGCTTCGGTTCAACGAGAGGGAAGCCGGGGGCCTCATAAAGCACGATACCGTCGCGGGCTATATCCACGAAGAAGGGGCGGCCGTGGGCGAGCTGGTCGTTCA
The DNA here is from genome assembly GCF_020535545.1 of Roseateles sp. XES5. Classification (NCBI taxonomy): domain Bacteria; kingdom Pseudomonadati; phylum Pseudomonadota; class Betaproteobacteria; order Burkholderiales; family Sphaerotilaceae; genus Roseateles; species Roseateles sp. XES5. The sequence continues at coordinate 20,342 of NZ_CP084757.1, read as the reverse complement.
AGTCCTGATAGGTATGGACGATGAAGTTCACCGGCGCGGAGAACCGGCGGGTGATGGTCAGTTCTTGCAAGAATCGTTCAGCGGCCTTTTCCCAGGATTCATGTTGCTCCCCAAAAGTCTCGTAATTGACGACGACGAGCAAATCATAGTCGGAGCGATAGCCGCTCTTGCGATCTTCGACCCAATCGCTGCGCGCATAGCTTCCGAACAGGATCAGCTTGAGGATACGGCCGCGCCTGCCTTTCTCGGAGAGCTTGGTTTTCACGGAATCTTCAAATTCACCGAACAGGATTTGCGCCGCGCGTTCCAGCTCTCGGCGCTTCCTGTCGGGCAGATGGGCGAGGCGTTCAGGCAGCGTCATATAGCCCCCTGAACTCTGCATCGGCGTAATAGGCGAGCTTGCCGGCGACGATCGGCCGTTGCCCGGCGAGGAACAGCAATTCGAGATTCTGCGGCAGGTTGCGAACCTCGTCCGGGGTCAGCAGCGCGCGGGCTATGTGTTGCTCGCCGTAGGTGATGCCGCTTTCTGCGGCATCGAGGGCGCGGCTCATGGTCTGGAACACCACGGTTTCCTGTCCGAGCAGATCGGAGACAAGGCGGGCGCTGTCATGATCGTTGACGCCGAAGACTTGCAGGACGCCGGCGTTTGACAGGAAGGTTCCGGCGCGCTGCCCGTAGGTGGCGCGGAGCTGGTGAACGTCCTGAAGGATCGGCCAGAGCTGGACGCCGTAACCGGCCATGAGGCCCATGGCACGTTCGACGGGAGCCAGGTGGCCGAGGGCGGCGAACTCATCGAGCAGATAGAGGACTGGCGTTGCCGGCTTGGCCGGATCGCGTGCCATGTCGGTGAGGCTTTGCGCGACGAGCAGGCGCAGCCAGCGCGAATAGGTGGCGAGCCGATCGGGTGGCAGGACGAGGAAGACGGAGACGTTGCGGCGCTTGAGATCGGCAAAGCGGAAATCCGATCGGCCGAGCACGACGGTCATGCGCGGGCTGTCGAGAAAATGGGTATGGCGCTGCGCGGCCGAGAGGACGCCGGCGGCTTCCCGGTCGGATTTGCCGAGGTGGCGATTTGCAGCGCGGGCAACCAGGCCGGCGGCGGCGGTTGACGCCTGCATGTCCTTCAGGAGCGCGGCGAAGGCTTCGGGGGCGAGCGTGAGATAGTCGCGCAGGGTGGCGAGGTTTCGCCTGTCGCGCGGCTCCACGGTGGCGATATGGAGGATGAGGCCGGCAATGATGGCCTTGGCTTCCTCGTTCCAATGCGCTTCACCGGCCATGCCCGGTTCGTCGAACACGAGGGCGTCGGCCAGCGTGCTTGCATCTTCGGCCACGTCGAGGCCGGCCGGATCGAGCATGTCGAGCGGATTGAAGGCGGCCGAGGTCATGCCGGTGACGGCGAAGGGATCGAGGACATGGACCGGCCCGAATTTTTCGCGTGCGCGGCCGGCGATTTTTGCATTCTCGCCCTTGGGGTCGATGCAGATCACGGAGCGGTCGGCGGTGAGCAGGTTGGGGACGATGGTTCCCACGCCCTTGCCGGTGCGCGTTGGTGCCATCGTCAGCAGATGGGCCGGGCCGGCATAGCGAAGCAGCTTTTTCGACTTCGGATCGCGGCCGATCAGCAGGCCGGTATCGGCGCGGGCGAGGGGAGCCATTTCCTTGTCGGTGGCGAAGCGGGCCGAGCCGTGGGTTTCGCCTTCCATGTCCCCGAAATGCAGAATCAACGGAGCGGTGAGAAGACGGAAGGCGGTGGCCGCCATTATGAGCAGCGTCACGAAGTCCCACGCAATGACCGGAATGGAACCAGGTCCAAAGCCGCCGAAGTCACGAAGGACCATGCGCCCGCCCAGCCCGACCACAAACAGGATGATGAACAGAATGAAGAAACTTTGCAGCAGTGGTTTCCAGACGCGGAAAGGCATGGCGATCAGAGAGAGGAACGCCCATAACGGATTATGAATGGCGGCCCGGAGCATGTTCTTGAACGCGGCCCACGCCAGTCTTGTTTGAATCATGAATTGCTCTCCCCGGTGCTCCCTGTCGCTTCCGCGTTCGCCGGTTTACCGAGCAAATCGGCAAACAGCTCCTTATCGCCGTCGCGTGTCAGGAAGCCGGGCAGCTCGCGGCGCAGCCAGTCGCCCAGGCGCTTGGTAAAATCAGGATCGTTGGAGTTTTCGAGCCGATGCAGGACGAGCGCGCCGAGCAGCACCTTGCGGCGCGTGTCGTTGGCGCGTTCCTGTTTCGACAGCCGGGCCTTGAGGGCGGATCGCTGCGCATCCAGTTCGGCCAGCTTTTGCTCAATCGTCTTGCGCGCCATGTGTCGTTTCCCTCCTATTTCGCGGGGCGGGCGGTAGCCTCACCCTTGAGGCGAACCATGATGATTTTAGGGTTATCGCCAATACGCTCGACCTCGACAATGCCGGATGCCTCGACCAGATCGGAGAGGCGCGGGAAGCCAAAATTGCGGGCGTCGAAATCGGGTGCCTGTTTCGCCAGGTGCGCGCCGACGCGGGCGAGATTGGCGCGGCCGTCTTCATCGGCCGAGGCAGTCACGGCCTTCGCCAGCATGTCGAGGGCAGCGCGATCAAGCGCCGCTTTTGCTTGCGCAGGCTTAGCCGCTGCTGTTTTCGGCGCGGCGACGGCTTCCGTTTCCTTCTGTTCCCCGGCTGCGTTGAGCACGTCGAAATAAACGAACTTGTCGCAAGCCGTAATGAACGGGCGGGGCGTCTTACGTTCCCCGAAGCCATAGACGGTGACGCCCTGTTCCCGGATGCGAGCAGCAAGGCGTGCAAAATCGCTATCGCTTGAGACGATGCAGAAGCCGGAGAAGCGGCCCGTATAGAGCAGGTCCATCGCGTCGATAATCATAGCGCCATCAGTGGCATTCTTGCCGGTCGTGTAGGCGAATTGCTGAACCGGCTGAATCGAGTGTTCCAGCAGGCATTCTTTCCAGCCGTTGAGGTTTGGTTTTGTCCAGTCCCCATAGATGCGCTTGACGCTGGCGGTTCCATAATTGGCGATTTCAGCGAGAAGGCCGCCGATGATCTTGGGCGAAGCATTGTCGCCGTCGATCAGTAACGCCAATGTCTGGTTATTTTCGGTCGCCATATTCTTCGTTCTCCGCTAGACGCCAGATTATACGAACACCCGTCCGGCTCAAGTGCTTCGCATTCGCACGTTGCGTAATCTTGCAAAACTACCGTATTCTCTGCATAATCTGGCCTCGCCTTTCTTGCATCAGCGTTGCCACAAGTGCCACACCGAGCGACGAAAGAGCGAAGCGATTGAGTTGAGAAGGGCGCACTTACGAGTTACTGCGTAACTCAGCGCGCCGCCAGCTTGGAGGCTGGCGGGAAGATGGAAACGGCATCGGAGCTTGTTGCTTGGCGATCTACCATTTGAGCATGAAGCCAGTTTCGAGGGCGAGCGGCCGCAGCGCCGTCGCTTCGATGGCCTATCGTGCCGGGGAGAAGCTGACCAACGAACGCGACGGGATCACGCATGACTACACGGCCAAGCAGGGCGTGGAACATGCGGAGATCGTCTTACCGGAAGGCGTGAACGCGGATTGGGCGCGCGATCGGTCGGACTTGTGGAACGCCGCCGAGTTTGCCGAGAAGCGGAAAGACGCCCGCGTGGCGCGGGAGTTTGAAATCGCCTTGCCGCATGAGCTTTCGGCCGAGCAGCGGCTAGAGGCTACGCGGGAGTTCGCGCAGGAGCTGGCGAACCGCTATGGCGCGGCCGTGGACTTCGCTATTCACGCGCCGCACGACGCAAGCGACGTTCGCAATCACCATGCGCATGTGATGATGACGACGCGGCAGGTTGGCGAGAGTGGTCTCGGCGAGAAGACCTATCTTGAGCGCGAAAACAAATGGCTGTTGGCGCACGACCTGCCCACGACCGACATGCAGCTCCGCGACCTTCGCCAGCGGTGGGAGGGGATCGCGAACGAGCGGCTTGCGATGGCCGGGCTTGATATTCGGATCGACCATCGTTCGCACATGGAGCGCGGGCTAGAGATCGCGCCGACCGAGCATATGGGCGTCCATGCCTCGCAGATGGAGCGGCGCGGCCTCGACGTGTCGCGCACGCGGCTGGACGAGGATGCGGCGCGGCGCAATGCCGAGCTGATCCGAGAGAAGCCCGAGCAGGTTCTAACCCTCATCACCGGCGAAAAGAGCGTGTTCGATCGCCACGACGTTGCGCGGGCGCTGCATCGCTACATCAACGACGACCCGCAGGAGTTCCAGAGCGCCTTTGCGAAGGTGATGGCCTCGCTGGCGTTGGTCGAGTTGCAGCCCGAGCGTGCGGACCCGGCGACGGGCGAGATCGAGCTTGCGCGCTATTCGACCCGCGAAATGGTCGAGATCGAATCCGGCATGATCGAGAGCGCGCAGCGGATGCACGGCGCGCATGGTCATGGCGTCGATCGCCGGCATGTCGAGCGGGCCATAGAGCGGCAGGACACCGCCATTCAGCGCAGCGCCGGCGATGCTTCCGCCCGGCTGTCGGATGAGCAGCGCCGGGCGATCGAGCATATCACCGGGCCGGAGCGCATCGCGGCGGTTGTCGGTTATGCCGGCGCTGGCAAGTCTACCATGCTCGCGGCGGCGCGCGAGGCATGGGAGGCCGAGGGCTACACGGTCCACGGCGCGGCCTTGTCGGGGAAGGCGGCCGAGGGCTTGGAAGAATCTTCCGGCATCCAGAGCCGCACGCTGGCGTCATGGTCCCGCGGTTGGGACAACGACCGCGGTCAGCTCGGCCGCAGTGACGTGTTTGTCATCGACGAGGCCGGCATGGTCGGGAGCCGCCAGCTCTCCCGCTTTGTCACCGAGGCCGAGGCGCGCGGGGCGAAGATCGTTCTTGTCGGGGATCACGAGCAGCTACAGGCGATCGGGGCCGGCGCACCGTTCCGGGCGATCACGGAGGAAATCGGCCATGCCGAGCTTTCCGAGATACGCCGGCAGCGCGTGGACTGGCAGCGGGAGGCGTCGGTTGACTTCGCCACGCACCGGACGGCCGAGGGGCTGGCCGCCTATCATGAGCATGGCAATATCAGCTTTACTGAGGCCGCCGAGGGCGCGCGGGGCGAGATCGTGCGCGATTACCTTGCCGATCGCGATCAGCGTCCGGACGGCACCCGGGTTGCGATGGCGCATCGCCGGGCCGATGTGCGCGCGATCAATGACGCGATCCGGGCCGAGCTACAGGACCGGGGCGAGCTGGCGCAGGGCGAGGACGCCGGCGCGCTGACCTTCCAGACCAATGACGGCAAGCGGGAGTTCGCGCCGGGCGACCGCATCGTCTTCCTTGAGAACAATCGCGACCTTGGCGTGAAAAACGGGATGCTTGGCACCGTCGAGCATGTCGAGGCCGGCCGCATCGTCGCGCAGCTCGACGGCCGGGGCGGCGATAGCGTCAGCGTGCCGATGGGCGACTATCAGGCGATCGACCACGGCTATGCGACGACGATTCACAAGAACCAGGGCGCGACGGTCGATCGGTCCTATGTGATGGCGTCGGGCACGATGGACCGGCATCTAACCTATGTCGCCATGACCCGGCATCGTGACGGCGTGCAGCTCTACGCCGCCCAGGACGAGTTCACCAATGCCGGCCGCCTGGTCGGGCATGGGGCCGCGCCCTATGAGCACGATCCGCAGAAGTCCGACAGCTATTTCGTGACGCTGGAAAACGACAAGGGCGAGCAGCGCACCCTATGGGGCGTCGATCTTGAGCGCGCCATGAAGGGCGCGGAGCGCGCGCCGGAGATCGGGGAGAAGATCGGCCTACAGCATGAGGGTTCCACGCCCGTCACCTTGCCGGATGGCACGCAGACGCACCGCAACACATGGAAGGTTCAGGACGCCGGCGAGCTGGCCTATAGCCAGCTTGAACGCCGCCTGTCCCGGTCGGGCGTGAAGGAAACCACGCTCGATTATACCCGCGACTTTGCCGAGCGGCGCGGGATCGCGGAGCAAATGGGTGTTCGCAGCGAAATCGAGATTCCGCGCGATCGTGCAGAGCTACGTCCGGACAGGGAGTCGACGGCCGAGCGGGAGCGCATCGAGGACCGCGCGCCGAGATCCTCGCAAAAAGTTCGCGCAGATCTCGCGCAGGATCTTCGTGCAGATCCTCGCGAGGATCTCGCCGGCGAAAACGGCCCGCAGATCGACCAGCAGGCCGAGAAGCAGCGGCGCGGCATGTTTTCCGGCCTCAAGCTCAGTGCGCGTCCTCAGTCCTCCCAGGAGCGCGGCGAGCCTTCGCGGGCGGAGCAGCGGCCGGAAAGAGAGGGGAGCTTGCGGCCGGCGCCGGCGCAAGACCGGCTTGCCGAGCGGGCGCGGCGGCAGTCGCCGCTTGAGGCGGCCGTTGACCGCTATGCGCGAGCCTATCAGTCGATCGACCAGCACCAGCGCGAGGGCCTGCCGGTTCTCGACATGCAGCGGCAGGAAATGCGCGCGGCCGGCCAGCAGCTCGACCAGGTGCGCGACGGCATGAAAGATTTGATGCGCTCGACGCTGCAAAACGATCCGGCGACGGCGCGCGCCATGACCGAACTTTCCGGCCGGGAGCGCGTCGCCCAAGTCATCGAGGGCATGAAGCACGAAAATGCCGCGCTGCAAGACCCCAATGTCAGGGCCGAGCGGTTCGTGAACCGCTGGCAGGAGCTACAGGGCCAGCGCCGGGAACTTCGCGGCTGGCAGCACGACGAGGCACGCGGCAAGGTCGAAAACCAGATGAGCGGCCTTGCCAAGAGTCTTGAGCGCGATCCGCAGGCAGAGTCCATTGTGCGGAATCGCAGCCGGGAGCTTGGAATCGGTCATGAGCTGCGTCGGGAACAAAGCATCGCCCGCGCGCTGCAAGAGGAAATGTCACGCGGCCAGCATCTCAGCCGGGGCATTGGCATGGAAATGTAGGCAGGAGAGAGCATGACGGAACTGGACGACGACAGGGACGAATTTGGGCCGAACGGATCGGCCGACGACGCCGGCGACCCGGCCGCCGCCTTCGATGCGCTACGGGAAACGGTCGAAAGTCTCGCCGGTGATCTCACGCGGGAAATGACCACCATCCGCAAGGGCGTGGAAGCCGCCTTTGAAGAATTTGACCGGCAGGGGCCGGCGCAGGACTACAAGCCGGAACTGGCGCAGATCGTGCAGCAGCTCGCCCATTTTGGGGAGCGCCTGCAGGGCGTCGAGCAGTCACCCATTCTCCGGCAGGGGGCGCAGCACTATGCGACGGCGCTCGAGCGCAGCGGCGACGGTCTGGTGAGGACCGCCGTGCAGCAGCTCGAGCGCCAGGCGTCTGACCTCGAGCGCATCAGCAGCGTTCTTGCCTCCCATAACAGACAAGCCTTTCATCGGAAGGATCAGGATTTCCGTATGTGGATGGCCGGCATTATCGGGGTGTTCGCCGGAATATTGCTGATTTTGCTGTTGCCGCGCTTCCTGCCCTTCTCGGCCGACAGCCGCGTTGCGAGCCTTGTCATGGGTAACGACCGCATCAACGCGGCCTATGCCATGATCAATTCCGTCGATCCTCTTGGCGTCAAGAAGCTGCAATGGGGTGCGGGGTTCTATGAGGCCAGCGGCGGGGAGATTTCCGCGTGCCTGGAGAAAGCCAGGCAGACGGGGAAGGATCAGAAATGCACGATCACCGTGCCAGTGCCAGCTCAGGAATAGGCCGGAGAATTTGATGCGCAGCGCTCAGTCTTTGTTGAACGACGCCATCTAATGAATTGTGCCGTTGATTATCATCTTCGATAAGAAGGCTGACAGAAGTTCACGATCGAAATGCCCTTCGGAGGCGATCATCAGATCGATCGCCTCTCCTTGCGATAGCGCTCTCTTGTAAGGCCGGATCGTTGTGAGGGCATCATAGACATCACAAATGGCGGCGATCCGCGCGAAGTACGGAATCTGCGTTCCGACCAAACGGCGTGGATAGCCTGCCCCATCGATTTTCTCGTGATGAAAGAGGCAAATATCGAGCACTTCTTGCGGGGTGTCCTCGACCTTGGAGATTAACTGATAGCCGCGCTGTGGGTGTGTCTGCATAATCCCTGTTTCCTCGGCCGTCAGCTTCCCGGACTTCATCAGTATGGAGCGTGGCAGCGTCATTTTGCCGAGATCATGGACTAGACCGCCAATTCCAAGAAGCCGCACATCATTTTCATCGAGCCCCAGATTTCGGCCGAAGGTGATCATCAGCGCGCTTACGGCGAGTGAATGAAGATACGTTACTTGGTCACTGGCCTTTAGCTTGGCGACCCCGATGAGCGCGCCCGCGTTGTGCATCGCCGATGCCATGATCCGTTCAACGGCCTCACTTGCCGCCTTGGCGGCAAACCCGCCCCTGATTCTGGCTTCCGCCAATACACTTTGGATATCCGGCTTTGTGTCCTCGATGGATTGTCTTGCTGTCTCGACGTCCTGCCGCGAGAAATTTGAAAGAAGGTCAGCCTCGACAGCTTGTCGGTTGAAGGGGGCTGCCTGCGGTGTCCGGTGATGGATATCGAGGCCCTTTTGAACGTTGATGACAACGCTCATAACCTTGAAGCGCATCAGCCCAGCGATCTCTGAGGGTGTTGAAATCAAGAATGGGCTGAACCGATCGTCCGTGCGCTGGGGCGGGTTCTCCAGTTCCTCGACAAACATTCCCACCCGCAATTCGTGAAGCCGGATACGTTTTCGTATTTCCAGAATAATGGCCCTCCGTCATCCATGCATGTGCGTTACGGGTCCGTTTGTCAGTTGACCGTCTCCCCGATCTCGCAGGTGCGCACGAATTGAAGCTTTTGTTTCAGCGTTGCAAGGTCTACGTTCAGCCTCTTCAGGTCGTCGCGCAGCGCTTCGTAGTCCGCGAGGGTGGTCACCTCCGATGGAGTGCGATGCTGTGGATGTTTCACCGCAGCGTTTCGCGTAAACGGCAGCACGTTTCCCATATTGTCGCCAGCATAAGCCTTGGCCGCCATCAGAACTCCTCCCAGCTCTCGGCCTTCAGGGCGGCGTTGCCGTTAAAGGCCTGGCTGACTCTGGCCGTCATCTGACGGACTGCCGAGACAGGCTTCGAAGGCGCTGAGGCTTTGGTAGCGCGATGCGTGCCGCCACCCGAACCGATATTGAACTGGCCGAGCAACTGGAAGAGCTGGTCGGCTTCGTTCGCGAGGCTGTGGGCAGCGGCTGTGGTTTCCTCCACCATGGCCGCATTCTGCTGCGTGCCCTGATCCATGGTGTTGACCGCCGTGTTGATTTCCTTGAGGCCGGTGGCCTGCTCCTTGGAGGCCTCGACGATGGCGCCGACATTGGTGTCAACCTGCACGACCTGTGCTACGATTTCCTGCAACGCCTTGCCCGTCGTACCGACGAGCGCCACGCCGCTCTGTACATGGGCGTTTGACGCATCAATCAGGCCCTTGATTTCTTTGGCCGCCTTGGCGGAGCGCTGGGCAAGTTCACGCACCTCTTGTGCAACGACCGCAAAGCCCTTGCCCGCGTCGCCGGCTCGCGCCGCCTCGACACCGGCATTCAGCGCCAGAAGGTTGGTCTGGAAGGCGATCTCGTCGATTACACCGATGATGTTGGCAATCTCGCCTGCGGACTTCTCGATCTTGCCCATCGCCTCCACGGCCTGACCCACGACATCGCCGGAACGCTCGGCACTGTCCTTCGTCCGGCGCACCAGTTGACCGGCTTCCTGTGCCCGATGGCTGGAATCGGCGACCGTCGTCGTGATTTCCTCAAGGGCTGCGGCGGTTTCTTCCACGGAGGCCGCCTGCTGCTCCGTCCGCTTGGACAGATCGTTCGATGCGGACTGGATCTGCTGGGAGGCAGCCGCAATCGCTCCGGCATTTTCCGAGATGGTCTGCAACGTGCCGCGCAGTTTCGCCACTGCTCCGTTGAAGTCCACCCGCAGCTTTTCCAGGCTCGGCAAGAACGGTGTTTCCAGCTTCACCGTCAGATTGCCGTCCGAGAGTGCGGTCAGCACATTGGCCAGATGGTTGACGTTGTCCACCCGCTGCGTCACGTCCGTGGCGAACTTGACGACTTTGAAGACTTTTCCGTTCATGTCGAAAATGGGGTTGTAGGAAGCCTGGATATAAACCCGCTTGCCGCCCCGGCCGATGCGCAGGAATTCGTCCGAGATGAACTCACCTGTGGCCAGCCTGCTCCAGAACTGCCGATATCCCTCGCTGTTCACGTAGTCCTGCTCGCAGAACATGGCGTGGTGCTTGCCCTGTACGTCCGAAAGTTGATAGCCGAGCGTGCTGAGGAAGTTTTCGTTCGCCGTCAGGATCTCGCCCTTCGGCGTGAACTCGATAACGGCCTGCGCGCGGGAAATCGCATTCAGCTTCCCAGCGTCTTCCGCGCTCTTCAGTTGCCGCTCGGTAATATCGGTCGCGAACTTCACGACCTTGTAGACCTTGTCGCCACGCAAGACCGGATTGTAGGACGCTTCGATCCAGATTTCCTTGCCGCCCTTGCCGATGCGCTTGTACTGGCGCCGGTCGAATTCGCCACGCGCAAGTTTGGCCCAGAACTCCCTGTATTCCGGCGAGGCGGCTTCCGCCTGCTCGATGAACATACGGTGATGCTGGCCGACGATTTCCGATAGCTGGTAGCCGATGGCGTGGCAGAAGTTCTCGTTCGCCGTGATGATCGTCCCGTCAGGCTTGAATTCAATAATTGCCTGCGACTTGCTCATCGCCTCCAGAACCGCTTTCGCGTCGGTACCTGCACCCAATCCAAGCATTGCAATCCCCAAGTTAGGCGGGCCCGTAAACACCTAAAATTCGGTGAGTCTTCCCGCGTGATATCTTGCCTCCAAGATTTTACGAAGATTGCTTTACGTCACGTTAATTTTAGGAAGTGGTGTTATAAATATATTCACTCGGGGTTTCACGCCCAGGGCTGTGCGTATGATTTAAAGTATGCGCCTGTTCCAAGTGTCGCGGAAACTCTAAAACCCGCGACAGATCGACCGCCCCCGGTAAATCAGGGCTTTTCGTGTCGCGCATCATTGTCGCGAGTGCTAAATCATTCGCGACATGATTTGCGACAGGAGGGAGGTATGACCAGCCAACTGGATTCCGACGCCGCCCGCGTGTTCATCGGCTATGCTCGCGTCTCGACGCGCGGCCAGAACCTCGACCAGCAGCGGGCCGCCCTGGGCGCTGCGGGCTGCGTCCGCATCTTTGAAGAAAAGGCGTCCGGAGCGAAGCGCGATCGGCCCGCGCTGGCGCGGATGCTCGACCATCTACGAGCCGGCGATGTGGTGACGATCACCAGGCTAGACCGCCTCGCCCGATCGACCGGCGACCTTCTGGCGATCTCGGAGCGGATCAAGGCGGCCGGCGCTGGCCTGCGCTCGCTGGCCGAGCCGTGGGCCGACACGACGACGCCAGCCGGGCGCATGGTGTTGACCGTGTTTGCCGGCATCGCGGATTTCGAGCGTAGTTTGATCGTGGAGCGAACGAGCGCCGGCCGGATCGCGGCGAAGGCGCGGGGCGTGCGGTTCGGCCCCTCCCCTGCCCTGTCAGCCGAGCAGATCGCACACGCGCGCCAACTCATCAGTCAGGAGAATAAGCCGGTTGCTGAGGTTGCCCGGCTCTTGGGCGTGCATCGCGCCACGCTCTACCGGGCGCTTGGTGAGTCGGCCTCAAATTGACTTTGAGGCCGTGTCGGCACTCTCCACGGCCGCCGATTTGCGCGAGATTTCCGCAACTTAGAAATAAGGGGTTGCAGAATCGGAGCAAATCGCGGTTTCATCTAACTATGAATAGGCAACCACAACCAGTCAAAGAGAAGGTCGCAGCCCATCGGGCACGTCAGATCGCGGCCGGTCGTCAGTTGGTCAACACCTATCTTCCGGAAGAATTGATCGAGCTAATCGACAAGACCAAGGAAGCCGAGGGGGTGCGAGGTCGCACACCCATCATAGAGCAAGCGTTGAGGTTTTATTTCGAGCAGAAGCAGAGGGCATGAAATGAAAAACCCCTAGCCGTTCGCAGCGGCAAGGGGTTTTCGGATTTCGGAAACGGCTTTGTTGGAACCGCCTGAACAGCTTCCAACATAGTCGAGAGTGAACCACCCGGCAAGAGTGAGTCTCGCCGGGAACGGGGAATCTTTGTCCGCCGTCCATATCCGTCAGGCCCTCTCGAACGGAGGACGAGAGACTATGTTGAGGACGCAAATCGCGGCCGCGATCGGCTGCGCGCGTGGAAACACGCTTGATGAAATCATGCGGGAGGTCTGGACACGCTACGGTGCGGGCCAGCTCACCGAGGAAGACGCCGGCCAGCTTTCCGCACTCGCCCATGAGCGCCGATCAGCTTGGCAGGGATCGGGACAGGTCGCGCTTGGCCTGGTCTTCCCTCCCCCGGCCGCACGATGCTCGACGCCGGTTCGCCGGCGCAGCCATTTCAAGGGGCGATCGGAGGGCCAGATATGGCGGCCAACGACGCGCAAGGACGTGCAAGCTATCCTGAAAGCCGCCGAAATCTACAACGAGGCTGGTTTGCACGAGAAGGGCGAGCGCAGCGGCCCACTAGGATCGGTGGCGCTCGACGTGCTGCGGCTGTTCGTCAACCTGATCGACTTCCGCACCGGCCGGCTAGAGCCGTCTATCACCACGATCATGGACCGCCTGGGCCGCTCACGCGATACGATCGTACGGGCGCTGAAGAACCTGCGGGCGCATGGGTTCATCGACTGGCTGCGGCGCTACGAGCCGACCGGGAACGAGGGGCGCGGCCCCCAAGTGCAACAGGCGAGCAACGCCTATCGCCTGTCCCTGCCGGAAAAGGCCCGGCAGTTCCTTGGCCGGTTCGGCAAGGCCCCTCCCCCGCCTGCGGATCATGGACAGGATCAACGGACTTGGGCCGAGGTAATCGACGCCTACAGGACGGCCCTGCCCCTCGATGAGCGAACGCAGCTCGACGCCGGCGATAGCCCGCTCGGGCAGGCCCTTGTGAGGATGGCAAAGACCTTCATGAAACGTGAGTCCGATAACCAGACTGAATCCCCCTCTAATTCTATTCTTTATATGAAAACATAAGCGGTCGCCGCTGTTCGGGCCGCTCACGCGGCCCTGCGGCGGTTCCGGACCGCGTAGTAAGCGGTCCGGTTCGGCACCCTCAGAGCAAAATCACCAACCGCCTTTACCTGCGGCTAATATCGCATGGGCTTTCGAGAGGGAGCGAGGGGCAAGGACAGCGCGAAAAATGAAATCATGTAATCATGCTTGCATGTCAGCTTGAAATGTGCGATTGTTGTTTCGTACGATACAAAAGAGGCCGCCATGTCCCCCGCCAATCCGACCGCAAAAACCTACGCTGCACTGAATCAGGCGTTCGACTTTTTCAACGTTAGCCTGTTCGGCGGCGAGCTGCCGGCCTGCCTCGTGACGTTGCAGCGCAAGAACAAAGCCTACGGCTATTTCGCGGGTGGCCGGTTCGGATCGAAGGACGGTGCGGAGATCACCGACGAAATCGCGCTGAATCCGTCGCATTTCAAAAGCCGCACCGACGAGCAGAGCCTTTCCACCCTCGCCCATGAGATGGCGCACCTTTGGCAACACCATTTCGGCAAGCCGTCGCGCGCCGGCTACCACAACAAGGAATGGGCGGCGAAAATGCACGAGATCGGCTTGCACCCTTCGGATACCGGCCAGCCAGGCGGGAAGGAAACCGGGCAGTCATGCAGCCACTACATTGTCGAAGGCGGACGCTATGCCCGCGTCTTTGCTGAGCTGGCAGCGCAGCCCGACTTTACCGCCCTCTATGTCGAGCTTTGGGACGACGCCGATGCCCGGAAGGCGCGCAAGTCGAAGTCGGCCAGCAAGACCCGTTACACCTGCTCGTCATGCGAGTTGAACGCCTGGGCGAAGCCGGGTGTCCGCCTGGTTTGTGGCGAGTGCGATGAGCCAATGGCGGCGGCCGAGGAAGCGGAGTAGTTAACCGTTCCTACATGAAAACATGCTTTCATGTAGCAGAGAAAGCATGTAGCCTTTATTTCATGAAAGGATGCAATCATGATTACAGTGGCGTTCTGCACACAGAAGGGCGGGACCGGCAAGACGACGATCGCGACGGCGCTTGCGGTTGCGGCTCACCTGGCTGGAAAGAAAGCGGCCCTGCTCGATCTCGATCCACAGACAAACGCCGTCAACTGGTTCGACCGGCGCGAGGGCGACGGCCCGGACGTTGCCTCGATCCAGCCCGGCGCTATTCGGCGCTCGCTGGACGCCTATCGCGGCCTTGGCATGGATTGGGTGTTCATCGACACGCCCGGCAAGATGGACAGCGCCTCAACCGAAGCGGCCAAGCACGCCGATATAGTGCTGGTTCCGTCGCAGGCGCAGATATTTTCGATCGAAACTTTGGAGCCGTTAAAGCGGCTGCTGGATATAGCCGGCAGTCCGCTCACGTTCGTTGTGCTCAATCTGGTGCATCCGAACGCCGGGGGCAGGGCAGTTGATGATGCCGCTGCTATTGCCGCGAGCTTTAACGTGAAGGTCGCCCCCATTCATATGTCGCGGCGGAAAACCTATGAGGACGCCCCGGCCTTGGGGCAGACGCCGCAAGAACTGGAACCGCAGGGCCGTGCGGCCCAGGAAGTCGCCGCCCTGTTCACGTTCCTTTCAGAGCAGGCAAGCATGATTACAGGAAAGCATGAAAGGATGAAAACATGAGCCGCAAGCCTTCGCTTCTCGCCACGGCGATCAAGACCGCAGAGCAACCCGCATCCGCTCCAGAGGCCCCGCCAGAGCCGCAAGGGAGCGCGCCAGGCTCACAGTCGGCCGGAAGCTACGTTGCGCCCTCGCGCGCTAACAAGGTCGGCAGAACGCATTTTCTGCCGCCCGCCTATTGGGAAACGCTGGATGAAGTCAGCTTTCGCAGCAGGGACGAGAAGGGCAAGCGGATTCCGAAGGAGCGGCTTGTTGCCGAGGCGCTGAATCTGCTTTTCGCCAAATACAATTATCCGGTTGTCCGCGAGGGTGACGAATAGGCAATCATGATTTCATGAAAGCATGATTGCCGGTTCAAGGGCCGGTTGCAAATTATATCAGTTCAGGTATAAACGGTATGAATTACGACGAACGGCCGCTAGAGTGGATAGGTAGTAGCTACAAAGACCTGATGCAGCTTCCTGCCGGTGTGCGGAGGTTCTTCGGTTTTGCGTTGAATGCCGCACAGCACGGCGAGCAGCATACCGCCGCGAAAGTCCTCAAGGGGTTCGGCGGCGCTGGCGTCCTCGAACTGGTCGAGAACGACGCCGGAGGCACATATCGGGCCGTGTACACGGTCAGATTCGAGGAAGCTGTTTTCGTGCTGCATTGCTTTCAGAAGAAGAGCAAAAGCGGCATCGCCACACCGAAAGCGGACATGGACGTTATCCGCGCCCGGTTGAAGGTGGCGGAGATAGTGGCAAAGGAGATGAGACATGCGAACCCGCATCGTTAATGGGGTCGAGGTCACGACGAGTTCCGGCAATGTCTTTGCCGATCTCGGCCTACCCGATGCCGAAAAGCTGAAAATGAAATCCGGCCTGATGATCGAGATCACCAAGGCGGTGCGTCGGCTCGACCTTACACAAGAGGAAGCCGGGCGGCGCATGGGACTTCCGCAGCCGAAAGTGTCGGCGCTCCTACGTGGCGACTTCACAAACCTGTCGGAACGGAAGCTGATGGAATGTCTGAACCGGCTTGGTTACGACATCGAAATTACAGTGAAGCCGGCCGCCGATGCTGTCGGACATATGACGCTCGCGGTAGCTTGATGGCAGAGCGCGACGAGACCCTTGTCATGCGCCGGTGAGGCATTGAGGTGCTGCATTAGTAGGGCGGCGCAGTCATGCTTGCATGTAAGCGTGTAAGCAAACCGCCCCCGGCCGTCCCTACGGCCCAATATGATAAGAGCGGGCCGGCCGGGGGCTACCGTCGCGGGCGTGGTTAGGTCGGGTTTTACCTATTGGCGGCTGCAAACATTAAGTTTTTTCCGTTATAGTCGTTGTCGCCTGTGGAGACGCGGGCCGGGGCGTGGAATCCTCGTAAGGGCGTCACGACACGAAAGTGTTGGATCTGTCCGACTTTTGAGAACGTATGGTGATCACGCTGCGAGGATAGATGTTTCGCGCCGCAATGGCCTGAGATCAACGCCGTCTGTTGGGGTCCAGATGTAATCGCCGGTGAGACTGATGTGCTGCCAGCCGAGTGGGGTAATGTGTTTGATGATGTCAAGCGGCGTGGGAATGCCATCTCGGTTGAGCTCGGCGAACGCCGGTTCGAGATAGAGTGTGTTCCAGTAGACGATGGCGTTGATTAGCAGGTTCAGTCCAGATGCTCGGTAGAACTGGCTCTCGAAAGTCCGGTCGCGCAATTCTCCGAGGCGATTGAAGAACAGTGCGCGGGCCAAGGTGTTCTGGGATTCGCTCTTGTTGAGGCCGACCGTCGCGTTCCTGCGCATTTCGGGGTTCTGCCACCACTGGGGCAGAAAGATGGACCGATTGATGCGACCGAGATCGCGTAGCGCCAACGCCAGTCCGTTCTGGCGTGGGAATGCGGACAGCTTTGCCAACACCGTCGAAGGCCGAACCTGCCCGGAACGGATCGTCGTGACCAGCCGCAGGATGTCGTTCCAGTTTGCCTTGATCCGCTCGACGTTGATGTGCTCGCCAACGAGCGGCGCCAGGTTTTCGGGAGGCGCGTCGCCCGGGAAGAGATAGAGCTTGCGATCCTTGAGACCGCGCAGCCGAGGCACAATCTGGAAACCAACGAGATGACAAAGGGCGAAGCTCATATCGCTTACCCCGCCGGTATCGACATAGTGGGTTTCGATGGCGAGATCGCTGCCATGATAGAGCAGTCCATCGAGGACATAGATGGCTTCGCTCGCATTGGCATTCATGGCGATGATGTAGAAAGCGCCGTACTGGTCAGAGGTGAACCGGTAGAATTTGGCGCCGGGGTTGGGACCATAGCGGCCGTTGAGGTCGCCGATCGCCTCGGCGTGTCCGCCCGCCGGAAAATACTGGCCATCGGAGGATGACGTTGTTCCATCGCCCCACAAGCTTGCCAGAGGCAATTGCCTCTGGGCGTTGACGAGAATGGCGTGCGCGGCCGTGTAACCTTCCTCGCGAATATGCCAGTCGTGCGCCCAGGCGAGTTGGCGCATCGTAATGCCGGGGGAAACGTCCGCCATTCTCGTGAGACCGAGATTGATGCCGTCCGCCAGGATGGCGGTGAGGAGCGCAAGCTTGTTGTCGGCCGTCCGACCGCTGCGCAAATGGGTAAAGGCGTTCGAAAATTCCGTTCGGGCGTCAACCTCGAGCAAAAGGTCAGTGATGCGGATCGCAGGCAGACGGCTTTCCACCTTTAGCTTCAGCGACTTGGCGATGTCCGGAAACATAGCCTTGTGCGGCGTGACGCTAAACCCCGCCCCGGTCAGTTCTACATCGTCGAGCTCGCCGGCTGCGGCCAGACGCGAGAGGTCAGCCAGTCCATCGTTCAGCAGCTGGCGCTGTTGGCGAAGATACGTCTCGACATCGGTATCAACGGCGATTGGAAGCGGTCCTTCCTCACGCATCAGCTCGAATGTCGGCGTGGGAATGAGAAAGCTTTCGAAAGACTGGAAGCGTTTGGCTCCTTCCACCCAGACATCGCCCGCATCGAGCCGGCGCTTCAATTCGCTGAACAGGCAAAGCTCATAAGCCCTGCGATCAATCTTTCCATCTTTGAGTATGAGAGGCATCCAGCCCTTCGGCGCAAAGGAGATCGGTGCCTTGTCGGGTATGGTCCTTTTGCCCGTACGATATAGACCCGCGACCACGGATAGCGCCCGCAAGAGGGTCGCCGCCACTGCGTGACCGCGGAACACGAGAGTGGAGAGAAACTGTGGCGCCAGTTTCCTGATCGTCGGATAGCGCTGGAGCATTTCGATTTTACCGTCGATAACATCCGGCGCGATCAGCGTATCGACCGCCTGGACACTGGTTGTAAAAGCTGGCCATTGGATGACCAGATCAAGCGCTTTGGCCATGTCCTCACCCTTCTCTCTAGCCTTGATGATCGCATGGCAGACTTTTGAAACGTCCTTCAACGGCGTCTGCACTTCCCGAACGGATCGGGTGACGCGAGCAGCCGCCTGGTTATTGGCTCGCCGCGTCAGGATGCCCATGAGTTTCTTGAACATGTCGATCGCGCAATCGGTGAGATGGCGGGAAAGGTGGAGCACTGTTGCAGCCAGGACAGCATGTCGGCGTTCGGTGTTAAGGTCGCGCAGATGCTGCGCGCTCATTCGCGTCCCCTCTGCAGCAAATTCGTCAAAGACCTTGGCCGGAATTCGATCCATCAACGTCGTCGGCAGGTTCAGAGACCGGAGAAAGCGAATGCGCTCGGCAATTCTGTCGAGGTTGACGGCGGCTGGCGACAATGCCGGCGTTCTCGCCCAGGCAAGAATGGTCACGCTTGTCCCCTCACGCGGATCGAGAAGCTTGTCCAGATCGAGCTTTTGGCCTTCTGAGATCCCGCCGGCCAAGGCCCGATGAGCAATACGAATGCCGCGCCTGATCGCCACATGAATGATGGCTTCGAGCGCTGGCCGCGCTGGCAAGAGAATTCTCCTGCGTCGCAGTTCTTCCACGACCATATCCGCCAATACATCGGCCTGGCGCAGGGTTTGTGCGGCAGGTGTCAGCCAGCCTGTGAGTGCCCGCACGTCCGAAGGCACAAACGGACGCATCTGCATTCTGTCGAAAAGCAGGGCCAGATGCTCGCGCCGCGTCTGTGGGCGCTCGAAATAACGTTCGATCTCATGGTGATCGACGCCGATCTGCCGCGCCAGAAATCGTAAGACGCCAGCCGGCAGGACCTCGCCATCCGCAAGCGGTCGGCCAGGGTATCGTAGCGTGGCCAGAACACAGGCGAGGCCCAGTCTGTTCGCGGCCTTGTTCCGTCGCATGATCAGGTCGAGATCCGATCGATCCAGCGTATAATGTTTGGCGATCTCCCTTTCGTTATCCGGGATGATCGTCGCCTGTTGCCACCATGCCTCGCTCAGTAATGCTCTTCGCGCCATTCACTGATCTTCCCGTTTCGCCGCGGAGAGTGCAGCGAAACGGAAAATGCGTGTCCGACAAACGAACGTTTCGCGGCATCCACAGTTCTTGTCCGCAAACCTTGTCATGAAACGGCAAATCGGACAATGTCCGAATTCAACGGAAAAACGGACAAACCACGTCTCATGACCTCTATCGGCTATGCAAGGGTCTCCACCGGCGAGCAGGACACCGCCCTGCAACTCGACGCTTTGCGCAAAGCAGGTTGTGAAAGGCTGTTCGAGGATAAGGCATCCGGCGTGAAGACTGACCGCCCCGGATTGGCTGAGGCGATCCGCTACGTTCGCGACGGCGACACGCTCACAGTCTGGAAGCTCGACCGCCTCGGCCGGTCGATGAAGCACCTCATCGAGATCGTCACCGAACTGGAGGCCAAAGGCGTCGGCTTCCGATCCATCACCGAAAACATCGACACCACGACATCCGGCGGTCGCCTGGTATTCCACCTGTTCGGCGCGCTGGCACAGTTCGAGCGCGATCTGATCCGGGAACGAACACGTGCCGGTCTGCAAGCCGCAGAGGAACGCGGCCGACGCGGTGGCCGACAAGTCGTCGTAACCCCGGACAAACTTGCCAAAGCCCGCCAGCATCTGGCGGCCGGTTTGAACGTCCGGGAAGCCGCGGCCCGCGTGAAAATCGGGAAAACCGCCCTCTACGAAGCTCTCAAGGCCGAAAAAGCAACGACATCCACGGTTAAACCAACCTGAGTTCCGGATACGTTCTTAAAAGTCGGACAGATTCGCCACTTTCGTGTCGTGACGCCGATATCTCTGGTCCAGTCACTCTACCTGTCGTTTTGAGTGAATTGGACGAAGATGCTCTCTTGAATAAGAGGGAGTTTACTTTTGGGATGAATTCATCCCAGTTGGCGGAAAATGTTATGAAGGGGGCTATGAAGCGCTATGCAAAGCATGTCCTACATGACGAAATCGTCGCAGAGTTTTCTCGCAAATTTAAGGCACAAGGGGCTAGGGTTGTTTCAGACCCAAACACGGTTGATATGCTGGTGTTCTGGGGTGATAGAAGTGCGCTTTTTGAGGTGAAGACAGTAAGCTATAAGAACCTCCAGTCGAGATTGCGCTTGGCACTTGGTCAAGTAGAGGAATATTCATTCCGATTGTCCAAGGAGCATGGATTGTCACCAGACAAGTGCGTGATCCTAAATCGTGCAATCGACAAAAATAGTTGGCAGGCGGAGTTCTTTTCAGACCGTATGAAGGTTGG
>NZ_CP084756.1 GCF_020535545.1 Roseateles sp. XES5 | reverse complement strand
GCCTGAAGCGTTCGAGGGGTCGGTCAATTTCGTTCCAGAGATAGTCGCCGGTGAGTGCGATATGAGCCCAGGGAAGTGGTGCGACCTGGGAGAGCAGTTCGGCGGGAATATCGATGCCCTGGGTGCGGACATAATCGACAGCGCGGCTGAGATAGACGGTGTTCCACAGGATAATGGCGTTGACGACGAGGTTAAGACCTGACGCCCGATAGGCCATGGTTTCCGCCACGCGGTTGCGCAGCTCGCCAAGCTGGTGGAGGAAGACCGCCCTGGCAAGGGCGTGACGGCTTTCACCCTTGTTGAGGATGGCATGCGACCTGCGCCGGAGCTTGGTGTCGAGCAACCAGTCGCAGATGAAGATCGAGCGTTCAATTCGGCCCATTTCGCGTAGCGCCTGATTGAGCCGATTTTGTCGAGGCGATGCGGCAAGCTTCTTGAGGATGACGGACGGCGGCACGAGGCCTGCGCCAATCGATGCCTTCAGCCGCAAAACCTCATCCCAGTGCTGCTCGATGACATCCATGTTGACGGCTCCCGAGATCAGCGCCCCGAGCGGCTCGTACGCCGGGTCGGGATCGATGACGAAGAGCCTGCGATTGCCGAGATTGCGGATACGAGGAATGAGCCTGTAGCCGAAGCCATGGAACATAGCGAATGTGGTTTCGGTCGCGCCGGCGGTATCGGTTGCATGCTCATGGATTTCGACGGAGCTTTCGTTGTGAAGGAGGCCGTCGAGCACGTAGGGCGCTTCGCTCTCGGACGCCTGGATCATCCGGGAGAAGAAGGAGGCGAAACGATTGGAAAGAAAGCCATAGATCGAGGCACCTGGCCGTTTGCCGTATTTTGCATTGTATTCGAGGCTGGCTTCACCGCGCCCGCCGGCCGGAAAGAACTGCCCGTCCGAGGAGGAGATATGACCGTCGCCCCAGACTGCGGCGAAGGGATGAGCCTGCTGCGCATCGACCAGCACGGCGGTCGCCGTGGCATAGGTTTCCGAGCGCAGATGCCTATCTACCATCAGCATCATCTGGTGGATCGTGACGCCGCGTGAGCTTTCCGCCATGCGTTCAGCACCGGCGTTGGTGGCGTCGGCAAGGATAGCGGCCATCAGCGCCGGCTCGTCGTTCGCCGTCTCGCCGGTGCGATAGTGTGTGAAGCTGTCAAGGAACCTGGTCCAGCTGTGGACCTCGGCAAGCAGGCTGGTGATCCTGATCCGGGGAACGAGGATGTAAAGACGCCGGCTGAGCGCGACGATCCCGTCACGCTCCTCCTCGCGGATCGGGGAGACCGACAAACCCTTGTCGGAAATAGCCGCATGCGGAATGGCGTTGGCGGCCGCCGCCCTTGCCAGCTTTTTGAGTTTCGCGTCGAGCGTGGCGGTGCGTTCGGCTCGCCATTCGGCAAAGCTGTCAGGAATGGCAAGCCCGAGCCGGCCTTCGGCGCGCATGAGGGCAAAGATCGGTCGAGGCAGAAGATAATCCTCGAAACTGCGCCATGCTCGGCTGCCCTCAACCCATATGTCGCCGGCCCGCAGGCGCTCCCGCAGATGAACGAGCACCGCCACTTCCCAGGCACGCAGGTCGATGGTGACACCGTCCGAGCGCACACGCCGCCGCCACTTGCGGGTCATGAACGCGAACGGCACCTGCGCGGGTAGTTTCCTGCCATTGTAGAGCGCACGCAGATGATCCACTGCCTTCAAAACCGGATCATCGGGACGAAACGACCGGAAAGAGAACGCGCCGAACATGAGCCTGCCCAGCTTTCGCAGCGATTTGTGCCGCTCTATGAGCTCATCGAATTCGTCGCTGCGATCGGGGCGCACGACGGACCTGGCTGCCGCCATGCTGGCGGTCAATCCGTCCCAGCCGAGTGAGACTGCAATTGCGGATGCGAGATCGGTGTTGCTCTCACGGGCGGCCAGAAGCGCCTCGCCAAGCTTGAGATGATCGAGCGCCACCCCATCAAGAATCTCGGCTTCTTGCAGCCGGCGTTCTGTGCGGCTCAGTTCAGCCTTGCGACGGGTGCTGCCGATCAGTTTGCAGAACATGTCGATCACAAGGTCGGTGATTGCCGCCTGCCTCTCGATGACGAACGCCGCCAGCGTGGCGTAGCGGCGCTCGGATGTCAGGCGTCGTATCTCACGGGCATGCAGAATGCGAGCGTCCCGGGCGATGATGCCATAGCGGTTGGCATGGATCGTTTTACGTCGCTCATCGGAAATCGCCGCCCAACGCAGAACCTCAAGCCGGGCAATCAGGCCCTTGAGGTTTTTCAGTTTCGTCCCCTCCGGCGCTTCCGCAATCCAGCCGAGATGGCTCCGATCGCCGGACCGATCGATGAGAAGCTGATCAAGCGCCTCGATGGACGGTTGCTCCATGCCCCGGATCAAGCCGCGATAAGCCTGTCGTCGCGCCGCCGCCCGGCCCGCCATCGCCAGACGTATCAGCAGTTCCGGCACAGGAATGAGCAGCTTCCTCTCCTTCAGGGCTTCGATCACGGCCTTGGTGATCGGCTCGCCTTGTTCGGTCGCGGCTGCCTCGCGTGCCGCCGCGGTGATCAGGGATCGATAATCGCTCGCCCGGACGGGCCGGAGATCCAGTGCGACGACAATCTCCCGCGTATGTTCTCGACGGGTTTCCTCCCGCTGGGCATAGAGCGCGAACACCGCAGCGTCGATGTCCAGCTGGTCGGCGACAACGGAGACGACTGCCTGAGGCGCAACTTCCCCAGCGCGGAGCGGACGACCGAGATCACGCACCAGGGCGAGTTGGATGGCAAAACCCAGACGATTATGCGATCGGCGATGCGCCTTGGCGAAAGCGATGTCCTCAGCGGACAGCGCATAGCGCGCGAGGGCCTCTTCATAAACATCGGGTGGGTCGAACAGAACGGTGCGCGACTGCGCGTCGAGGAAGGCCATCGGTCACACCCGCTCTCAAACTGGGGGAGCAGGCTCATCTTCTTTGCCCGGTCCGGTCCATCCGGCTCGCCGCAATGTGTCGATGAGAGTCGAGCGCGGCACCTTGAATGTCCGACACACCGACGCCTTGCTGGCGCCGGCTTCCAGCGCCGCCAGAATCTGCTCAACCTTTTCGGTGTCGATCGTCGGTGGCCTGCCGCCCTTGCGACCGCGCCGGCGTGCCGCCGCCAGTCCAGCGTTGACCCGCTCCGTGATCAGCACTCTCTCGTATTCGGCGAGCGTGCCAAACAGGTTGAACAGGAATGCACCGTGCGAATTCGTCGTGTCTATAGCTTCCGTCAAAGAGCGGAAGGCGACCCCGCGCATCTTCAGATCCTCAACGATCCGGATCAGGTGGGAGAGTGATCGGCCCAGACGGTCGAGCTTCCAAACGACCAACACGTCGCCCTCGCACAATTCTGCAAGGCAAGCCTTCAGCCCCGGCCGATCGTCGCGCGCGCCCGAAGCGCGATCCTGATGCAGGTGACGCTGATCGACCCCGGCGGCGAGCAGGGCGTCGCGCTGCAAGGCAACCGACTGCCGCTCATCACCGCTCGATACCCGCATGTAACCGATCAACATGCACGACAAACCTCAAGTTCCGAGTTGCCGCACAGTCTCACATTCCGACAGGGTTTGTCGCGCAAATAATTGCCCAGTCACCCCGTCGATTTCGACCCGCCGAACCGCTACGCGGAAATCATCTGTTTTCCGTCACGCCAAAAATCTCTTAGCGGGTAATATTGCAGAGATTCCCACGGAGCCCCTATACGGCTGGCCGGCATTGATGCGCCCGAACTCGACCATCCGTGGGGCAAAAAGGCAAAGTGGGCGTTGGTCCAACTTTGCAAGGGTCAGGCAGTGACGGCCCACATTAGGCCAGAACTCTCCTATGACCGCCTGGTGGCGGAATGCTTCCTGGCGGATGGGCGCGATTTGGCAGCGGAGATGGTCCGCGCCGGCATGGCGTTGGATTGGCCGAAATTTTCGGGCGGTAAATATAAGCATCTTGAGACGCCGGATGCGCGGCGCAAGCTTTGGCGCGCGGATGCGCGCCAGCGTGGCAAGCTACGGATGCAAAATGACTGCTAAAGACGCGCTCGCTTAGTTGGGGAGGTGTCCGGTCAGAGCCTTGTCGAAAATGGAAACACCTTGAGCATTCTTGATGATTATCGGTGTCGCGGGATAGTTGATGGTGGAATGGGTCGTAATCCACGCCGAGGCGTCCACCGACATCCAGGCGGTCATGGTCAGGATGTCTTGATGCAGAGTGGCGATGGGCTGGGCTAAAATCGGCTCATAATGGGCGATACGGTTCCGCAACCGCCGCAGGTCGCGCAGCTTCTGCGCGATGGTGGTGCGCTTCAGACCGTTGGTCTGGAAAATGGCGCGCAGTGGCCCCCAAAGGTGATTCGAGGAACGGCCGAACACCGAACTCCAGAATCCGAAGTTCAATTCCGCCACCATTTGACTGTGTGTAGCCGCCTTGCCGTCCCGCAGGAGAGTACTGTGTGCCTGCGCCACGCACCCCTGTTGATAGGCTTCTGTCAGCACCAAGGTGCTATGCATCCACCCCGTACCATGAATATTGGTTAGGGCTTCGTCCACTTTGTTCCGCAGGGCGACTTCCAGCATGTGCATGGAGGCATAGAAGTCCGCAGATAGCTGGATGTTATAGCTGTACAGACGCTCCGCCGTGGATGCATCACCTTCCGCCCACCCTAGGTATGTGCTGAAGCGGTCAGGAGAAAGGATGTCTACAAGGGGCATGTGTCAGGGAACAGACTTGCATAGGTTAGTGTTATATGCCATATAAACCATGTATCCCCCGGCTGGTCACTGCTCTGCATACCGCCGGGGCAAGTTTTTTCTAGGGTAGGGTTATGGCCTGCATGGCTTCGCTACTGTACCCCACACCCTTAGCTGGCTGCTAGGTCTCCCCCTGTCTACAGGGGCTGTAGCTATCCGAACAATTTAGTGACCCCCGACCACAACAGCAACACCGCAAATGCCAACAAGAACATGGCCAGCAGGGCAAAACCTATCCTGTGAAGACGTGTCGGGTGTCGCACATGGGGTGAGCTAAGGAACATTACGCGGGTCTCCCTATCCCATATGCTACGGACGAGGAGTGGCGCGAACACCGCGCAAATGAAGCCGCCGAGGGCAATTTTGATGACACCCTCAAAGAATGGGGTCTGAGTAGCAACGGAACAGAAAACCTACATAAGGATTTCACGGCTCGTCATCGGGGTCGGCGGTTTTCGGATCGCGTAGAGGCCTGAGTTCGCCTCGGGCCACGAAATCGGGGAGCGTGAAGGCGTATCGACCAAGCATGTTGACGTGACGGAAGCCGAGCGGCGAGAGACGCGTGACATCCTCCGGCTTGACGTCGTAGCCTTCAGTCAAGAGCTGGTTGACGGCTGCATCCGTGTAGATCGTGTTCCAGAGCACGACGAGATTGACGACCAGGCCGAGTGCTCCGAGCTGATCTTCCTGTCCCTCATGATAGCGCTGCCGCAGTTCACCACGTTTTCCATGAAAAATGACGCGGGCGAGCTGGTGGCGACCCTCACCTCGATTGAGCTGGACGAGAATACGGCGCCTGTAGCTTTCATCATCAATGAAGCGCAGGAGGTAGAGCGTCTTGATAAGGCGGCCGAGTTCCTGCAGGGCGCGAGCGAGACGGGTTGGCCGGTCATTGGTCTGGAGGGTTCGGGTGAGGCCAGCGGCCTGGACGACGCCGAGTTTGAGGGAGCCGGCAAGCCGCAACAGATCGTCCCAATGCTCGATGATCAGCTTCATGTTGATCCTGTTCGCCGCGAGATCGTCGAGGATGCCGTAGTTGGCTTTTGCATCGGCGCGCCAGAATCTTGCCCCGCCGACATCTGCGATGCGAGGGCTGAACTGGTATCCGAGCAGATAAAAGATGCCGAAGACGGTGTCGGTATATCCGGCCGTGTCGGTCATGATCTCGGTGGGCTGAAGCTCGGTCTCCTGTTCCAGCACGACGGCGAGGAGGTTGAGGCTGTCGCGCAGGGTGCCTGGAACGGTCATGGCGTTGAGGCCGGTAAACTGATCTGAAGCGAGATTGTACCAGGTGATACCGCGCTCCTGCCCAAAATATCGCGGATTGGGGCCGGAATGAATGGTGCGGACCGGCACGACGAACCGCAATCCATCGGCGGACGCCACTTCACCGCCGCCCCATTTTCTCGCCAGGGGGATGGCGTTTTGCGCCGCGACCAGAGCGGCGTTTGCGGCGGTCAGCGTCTCGGCGCGCAGGAAGTTCTGCTTGACCCAGCTGAGCCGGGAGCGTCGAAGTGCCGGGGTATCGATGCGAACCAGCGGCTCGAATCCGGTATTGGTCGCTTCGGCGACAAGAACGGCGCAGATGCTGGTTGCGATGTTTTCCGCGCGTGAGCCGCCCTCGCTGGCGTGGGTGAAGAGATCGGCAAAGCCGGTTTTCGCATGCATTTCCATGATCAGTTCGGGCAGATCGAGCCGAGGCAGACGCGCATCGATCGCGGCGCGCAGCGCGATGAGGCTAGGCGGTTCCTCGATCTTTTCCAGGCGATCGAGGGACAGGTCCGAGCCTTCCGAGGTATTGATGATGGTGACGGCCGGGTTCAGCGGGACACGATCGGCGGTTTCCCTATAGGCTCGGTCTAGCCGGCTCGACAAACGCCCGAGTTCTTCGTCAGCAACGGTGGACACTCCGACGGTGCGGCAGACCGTCGGACGTGCAGCTTCCCATGCTGGACCTGATAGCAGCCCCTTGCGCGGATCGGCATACCGCAGTGAGTGAACCGGAAAGATGTCGCGCCGGCGAATGGCGCGGCGCAGTTCGTCCAGGATGCAGAGCCGATATCCTGTCAGATCGACAGCGCCATCGGCAGTCTTGAGTTGGGTCTGCCATGCCTTTGGCGCAAAGGCTGTTGGTGGTGGGCCGGCGCGCTTGCGGCCGGAATGAACCACACGGAGATAATCAATGGCCTCCAGCAAGGGCC
The DNA here is from genome assembly GCF_020535545.1 of Roseateles sp. XES5. Lineage (NCBI taxonomy): Bacteria > Pseudomonadati > Pseudomonadota > Betaproteobacteria > Burkholderiales > Sphaerotilaceae > Roseateles > Roseateles sp. XES5. The sequence continues at coordinate 11,989 of NZ_CP084756.1, read as the reverse complement.
GGCCGGCGGGAGCCGCGCCGAGATCGAGGCCGGCGAGCAGTCCCGGCGTATAGGCAATCTTGCGATTGTGCTTCCTGAGTTCGGTAAAGTAGGTGTCGTCGTGAGGTTCCGCGAGGGTGCCGACACGCTCGACGGCCGCGTCAAGCGCCTGCCTGTCGATCAGGTCGAAGATTGCGGTGCGGACTGCATCGTCGGGCGTTTCGGGATCGAGAATGACGATCGCCGCGTCGCGTAACTTCAGTGCCGCTGCATCCAGGTCTCGCAGCGACCGCAATCTTGCCAGCTTGGCGGCCGACGACGCCTCCGACACCATCGATGTCGTAACCGCGTCGAACAGATCGATGACATCATCCCCGGCCGATGCTTCGAGTGTTCGAATAAAGGCCAGCAGGGTTGCAGCGCGCCGGTCGGCCGGCAGACGCGAAACGGCCTGAGCCTTTGCAGCGCTGGCAAACCGCGCCAGCGCCGTGACTTTACCCGGTGGCAGCCGATCGAGCGACGGCAGGCCGCTTGCGAGGGTGCGAATCTCTTCCAGACGGCCGAGTGCACGGCTGATCTCCCGCCCGCTCTGAATGTACGGTCCATCGCGCAGCCGGTCGAGCGGGCTTTGCCGACTGCCTTCGGAAACAGCGACCAGGCTATCCAGTCGCGCACGCTGCTCGGGCGTCATCGACTCGATCAGCAATCTATGCAGCCGGCTGTTCGCCCGTGTGCGAACCCTTGCCACGGCCCTTTCCAGCACAGACAGGCCCGGCAGCAGGACCTTGGCTTCCAGCAACCATGCGACGGCCCGGTCGAAGAGAGCCGACGGTCGGTCCGATCCCGTCCAGCACAGGGCGTAAAGAAAGCGGTTGAGACGGAACGCGACACCGAAATCGGTATAGGTTCGGTAGCCGTAGTGCTGACGAATGCGAGGCGCATGGCGCCAGCGCCCTTCGCTGCGGGCATATTCGGCAATCAACTCTTCGGGCTCGGTGAGCGAAAGCTGGCGGGCGGTGAAGCGCAGGGCCGGAACAGGTGCCTCTGTGGGGTCTTCCGGAAAGGTGCCGAGTATGCGCAACGATCCGAGCTGGACGGCGACGCCCAGACGATTGTGATCGCCGCGATGCAAGGCGACGAACGCACGATCGGCGTCATCGAGGTGGAAATAGCGAGCCAGTTGATCCGGGGTAAGCTCGTCGGGAAAACAGCCATATTCCCGCGCCTGGCTCTCGCTCAGATATCCTACCGGCACGGTCTTTTACGCCTGCATGCTATTGTCGCGTTTCGCTCGACGCTTGCTTGCCAGCAGATCACTTGCCCGCTCGCGAGGCTTTCCCTTGGCATCGACGTAGGCATAGAGCGTCGACAACGACACACCGAGTTCAGCCGCGACATCACGCGCAGCGTTGTCGCGATCTGCCATCATGGCCATGGCCGCCTTCAGCTTCTTCAGTGTCATGACGCGCGGGCGCCCACCAGCCCGGCCTCGGGCACGCGCCGCTGCCAGCCCCGCCATGGTGCGTTCGTGGATGAGATCGCGCTCGAACTCCGCCAGGGTGGCAAAGATGCCGAAGACGAGGCGCCCGGTTGTCGTCGTGGTGTCTACGTCGCCGGTCAGGACCTTCAGGCCGATCCCTTGCTTCTGAAGGTCGCTGACCAGGCCGACCACATGGGCAAGCGAGCGGCCGATGCGATCGAGCTTCCACACTACCAGAGCGTCACCAGCCCGCGCGATCTCAAGCGCTTTAGCCAAACCCGGCCGTTCTGTTGCACGGCCCGAGCATACGTCGTCGAAAATCTTCTCACATCCGGCGCGTTCAAGACCGTCGCGTTGGAGATCGAGATTCTGCTCGATGGTCGAAACCCGCATATAACCAATCAGCATCGGCGCTCCCCGTTTCACATTAACTTAGACGGCAGAGAGTTTATCGGCTATAGGTTTCTGCACGGGTATTTATAGAATTTGACCGCTCTGCGGAAATTGTTGCGATCTGCTTTGCGGCGTCACATCAAACCGGGGTTTGTTGCGACGTTCGGGCAGGGCTTTTGTGGATGCCACCGGCGGGGCAAAATCTCTTGCGAGCGAAACGTGATGACTGACAACGACGACCACCAGGATGTCGCGGACCTGCAGCCAGAAGATAAGATGGGCTTTGCTGTTCCGAAGACACCGACCCACTCGCTCATGCTTTTGAACAGCTACATGCGCACCGACATGCTGCAACACATCCATTTGCGCCTTCATAAGATGAGGGCTGAGGACGGACCTGGTTCGCCGTTGCATCATATGGCGAAAAGCCTCGAACAGGTTATCGACACCTGGGGCGACATCAATCTGTTCGAGTGTTTTACCCGCAACCAATTCCACATCGATCCGGATTACGAGTTTCGGCCGGAGCAGGATTACCCCCACGACATCAGGCTGATGAAGCATCACCTCAAATGCCACAGGAAAACGATCAAGGAGCTGGGCCGCTGGCGCTGACCGCTGAGCTGTGAAATCCCTTATGTAGGTTTTCTGTTCCGTTGCTACTCAGACCCCTGGTAGCGGTCAAAGCGCCGGTTGATGCGCTCAACGTCACGGCGTAGCCGCTCGTCGTTGCCGACAACAATCCGCTCCAGCCAGTCCAGCCGCGTGCCGCTGTCGCGCGCCGGATACTCGCGTACGCGCTTGGCCGGGGCTTGCCCCGGAGCGCGCGCCTTCACCGCCCCCACCTCGCGCACCCGGCTGACCGGCGGGCGCTGGTGGCGCACCGCCTGCCGTGCCCTCGGCCCAACGTGGATTTCCGGCGCGCGATTCAGCTCGGCGGCGCGGGCCATGTCCTTGCGCTGCAAGGCGTCGTCCCGCTGCGCCACAAGGGTGCGGTGGTCAACCCGCACCTGCCGCCCCGCGCGCGCCAGCGCGGCATTGCAGGACACCGCCCATTCGGCCCGCCACAGGTTCAACAGCTCCTTGCTGTTCCATTCCCGTGTCTTCACGGGATCCAGTCCGTCCGGGGTTGCCCGGCGCAATGTCAACATGACATGGGCATGGTAATTGTGGCGGCTCTGCCCCTGCTCCGGCACTGGGTCATGCAAGGCGATGTCCGCCACCATGCCCCGGTTCACAAAATGCCGCTGCACGAAGCCGCGCACGAGCTCCAGCCGCTGCGCGGCGTCCAGCTCGTGCGGCAACGCCATATTGAACTCGCGGGCAAGCTGGGCGTCGGCGCGCTTCTCCATGCGCTCGACCGCGCCCCACAACAGCTCCCGGTCTTCCAGCCACGCCGCCGCACCCACCGGCATCATGATTTCGGCATGGGCCACCCCTTTGCGGCGGCTGTAATCGTGGAGTTCGCCGGTACGGTAATCGCGCACCTGCGACCCGCTGCGGTAGGCGGCGGCTGCCGCCGCCTTGGAGCCGGGACGCCCGCTGCCGTCAGGATTCAGCTTGGCGGTGCGACCAAGGATTTGCCCTGAGAAGTGGTAAATCGCCACGCGGTTCTCCCATGGTGGCAACTCTGCCACCCTTAAAAAACAAGGCCCGACCGGGCCTGCCTGTCCGGCCCTACGCCACTCCCGTGGCGGCCGGAGCACCTATGTTGCTAAGCAATGTATAAGTGCGCTATTAACCAGTCAACTTACCCTTTCCCCCACCCTCTGTGGTTTGATACCTTCTCTCTGATTTCTCTCTGTCCTCCTCGCTATGAAACCACCTCCGCACCATCCCACCCGCTTTATCGGCAACCTTGCCGCACTGGTTTTGGTCGCCATCGGCGTTGCCTATCTCATCGACAAGGCTTCGGCCTGGCTGGGCTGGCAAACCCGGGCGCTCTGCTCCATCGTGGATTTCTTCGTGCCGATTGCCGTTTCCCTCGGCGTCATCCTCGCCAGCCTCGGCGTGGTCATCTGGGCGATTTCCCGATTCCGCAGCGACATTGGACTGGGGTTTGTCATCGGAGGTCTGATATTCGGTCTTTTGCCTCAGGTGATGCCGCACTATTTCGGAGTTGCGTGTATACCGAATCCCTGAAATTTTGCGCGGGCGCTTCGCGCCGTCGCAGGGGGCTTGCCCCCTGCACCCCCTCCCCGGCTCCCGACCGTCGCAGACCTATTTCAAGCGCCGCACCTGTCGTACCCCGTGGGGGCTGTCTGCCCCCACACCCCCGAGGATATTTGCCAAAGGGTTAGGATAGGTGCACAGGAAGGCCATAGAAGCGGTTTACACCCTTCTATGGCCCGATTAAAGGAACCGCCTCGAAAACGATCTATGGGGCGTTTCTGACCCTATCAGTGATGATCTATTAAAGACCGCTCAGCTTATCGCGCGGCAGCCTGGTAAGCTCAATGCTCTTCTTGAAGCGTTCAATGTTCTGGAACGCTTCATTCTGAACCGCGAGAGCGCGATGAACATTCGCCAGCGGGTCACTGATGCGGTTCATCATCTTCTGGACCTCGGACATCGGCTTGGTAATCTGGTCGATGGCTGCGTTGACGGCATTCGCCACCCTCATGACCCTTTCCATATGGACGGGGGTCCGCAGAGCCTGCACCGCAGCATTCACCCGAATGCCAATTTCCACAATATCAGAGAGGCTCACCCGCCTCTGCTGAATCTCGGCGCGACGCTGGGCATCCGCGAGAAGCGCCACGCCCTGCTTCGTCCACTTGTCCTGAAGACGCCGCAGCATGGCTGCTTCGGAATGTGCACGCCAATCGCCCTTGCGCTTACGGATAATGTAATTCATCGCAGCCCGAGCCTTCATCGATGGGTTAGCATGCATATGGTCGGCGATTTCCGCGAGGAAACGGCTGTCATCAATTCCCGAGCCTGGGGGGCGGCCCCGTTTGCGGTTGGTCGTCATAGCGGTGTCCTTTCCAAGTAACGTCCCCAATGTAAGGGCCTTATTGGCTTTGAACAAACGAGAAGAAATGCGGACTTTCGCTTTTCTACGAACGAAATGACGCCGTTCCAGTACAAGTGCGAGGATAATTCCGGCCATCGCCAATTATTCTCGCATCTATCCTTGATGTTAAATGTTCCACTTTTTGCCGACAGGGCTTCTTGGCTGGAAGAGTTTACAAAGCTTCCGCCCATCGGGCTGGTGGATGCAGACAAGGCAGCCTAAGCACGCTCGCTGCATTCTAGCTCGGACTGGAAGAAGGTCAAAACCGCTGCCAAAAAGCTATCGGTAGTGCAATCGTAACGAGCGGCATGGTCACGAACCCGCTGGATTTCCTCTGCGGTGAAATCTAGTTCCACCCGTCCGCCGACAGGCGGATTGGCTTTGAAATGGGCTATACATTCCTCGAAACTGAAAGCGGAAAATCGCTTGTCCATGGTCAGCCGACAGCTCGTTCCAACGTGGACGTAACCCACTTGTTCAGACTGACGCCGGCACGGCGGGCGGCCACCGTCAGAGCTTTATGCAAGCCTGGTTCGGTACGCACCACGAACTGTCCGGAGAAGGGCTTTTCCGGTTCCTCGCCGCGCTCGGCGCAGAATGCCAGGTAATCCTCGACAGATTCCGCAAATGCTTGCTTCAGCTCGGCCGCCGATGCGCCCTGGAAGGTAATCACATCGCGCAGGTTGATGACTTCGCCATGGAAAATCTCGGCCTCCTCGTCGAACTCGACGACAGCTTCATAGCCCTTGTAGTGCATCATGGTCATGGTTGTATCTCCGCTTCGAGCAGGAAGCGCCGGACGGATTTCACCGCGCCCTTGTCCGTTTCCTTTTGCGGATGGGGTCGGTGAAACACCGCCCGCACGCCATTCAAGGCTATGCGGACACGCGACCCTTGCCCTTCCGTAATCTCCGCCCCACATGCGGCCAACATGGCCTCGATGTCGCGCCAAGGTATGCTGGCGCGGACGGGTTCGGCAAAGACGGCTTCAAGAGTTGCCTGATGCTTCCTGCTTAATTCCATATAGTATCACTTTCCAGTATCACTTACAAGATTCCTGACAGGATACCGTACTTGGCTAGATTCCACGATTCCAATGCCTATGAAAAAAGCATCTACGCGCTTGGCGCGTGGAAAAAGATGTGATTCAATCATCACACGGTACAGGCTGGGAAGCCGATGACCGTAAAGGGTTAGGGCTGCCACCATCCCATAGGGGCTGGTGGCACTCCTCCACCAAGTCTTTCCCAGCAATCCTCTACATGCTTTTTCCCTAAAAACGACGCTACACCTCTCTAGAGCAGCCGTAGCTATGGGAAGGCCGCCCCCAGCTCTAACGCTTTTGTAAATATCCTCGGGGGTGTGGGGGCAGACAGCCCCCACGGGGTACCCGTGATTTTCGAAATAGATGGGGAACGCCGACAACGACAAAAAATCAAGAATCCAAATCTGGAAATTAGGCGCAGCCTGTTTTTTCTTATTTTCTATGTTTTATCTAAGTTTTAAATAAGTTTTAGAGCGGAAAAGTGCCAAATTACGACAAAGAGTCAGAGACTTATCAAGATGCCATGTCGCTGATGTACGGTTTGTCGTCGGCGAAAAACGGTTTGTCGTCGGTAAAGTACGGGTTGTCGTCGGTGATGTACGGAAAAATGTCGGCGAGATACGGAAAGACAATTTTTAGCGACAAAAACGATTCCCAACGGAAAGCAAGAGTGACAGCCATTTTTGTCGTCGGCCATGTACGGGAGCGGTACGACAAAAATTTGTCGTCGGTGAAAAACGGAGGTCCGACAAAATTACTCGCCTGCCAGCAAATCGACGGGCGCGGTCAGCTCGTCGTCGGTGCGCCGGCGCATGTAAAGCATCTGCTCCTCCTTCCCCTCTTCCAATGACAGGTCGTAGTCGGGCATCGGGAAAGCTTGGGTGCGAGTGACAAACTCGCGCAGGTCATAGGCGAACTTCCGCAACTCCTGCGACGAGCCGCTGCGCTTGTGGAGTTCGCGCATGCCATAGCGGGCCTCATCCTTGCCGGCCGCTTTGCGGGCCAGGCGGTAGATAAAGCGGCCAAGACCGGAGCTGATGAGGAAGTAATCTTGGTTCAAAGTCAGAAGCGGCAGCTTTTTATCGCTTCTCACGACACTCGTATAAACCCAATCAGGGATGGTGATTTCCACCAGCTCGATTTTGTTGGCTCCGGTGCGGCTAACGACACTGTAGCCGCCTATCAAGGGGCGGCTGTCCACCTGGCGGCGCTTGCCGCCGGAAAGATTCACGACCTTGATAGTGGTTGCAGCGAGACGGTCTAGCGCAGCCTCCAAGTCCTCATAGGATTTACCACCATCCGAGCGGCGGCAGAATTTCAGGATATGCGAGGCGCTGGGGCGGTACACCTTGGGGGGCACCGTAGGGCGAAGCCCCTTTGCTTCGTCGCGCCGGTACTGCTGCACTTCCTCCGCCAGATAAGACACCATGTTGAGGAAGATGTCGTAGTCAAAGACGGTCGCCAGCCCGCTTTCCGCGCCGCCTTCAATCGTAATCAAGCTGTCTTTCAGCTCGTACTTGATGATGCCCTTATTCGCTCGCTTGCTAAGGCTGAACGGAGCCACGTCCATCAGGTTTACGTCGTCCTTTAGCGGAGCGTCGTAAACGGTCGGGACGAAAAACATGAGCTGCGCGTCGTCCTGCGGCGGCGTGCGTAGCACCCTCTTGGGGGTGGTCTCGCTCAACAGCGCACCGGTTACGTCGGCCTCGATACTGGAATTGCGGATATTTTCACCCAGGCTACGCAGGGCGCGATTCAAGGGGCCGATGCCGTCATCTAGCTTAAGGTCAGCCCACACACGGCGGCTGTAGTAGCGGCGCAAACGGCTTAAGGCGTCCTTGTCAAGAACGACATTTTCGCGCTCATGAAGTTCGGCAAAGTCATCTGCGAGTTGTTGCAGATAGGCGTTCTTCTCATGCAGCGAAAGCGCGCCAAATTGCTCGCGGGGCATGAGTTTGAGCTTGGAAGTGGTCATAGCCCTACCCTACCCCGCCTGTACTGTTTCGCAAAGGCTACTGCCCAATGGTAAGACTGCAAATCTCATGCGGGGCGCTTAGTGGTCTGCCGCGTCTAGCAGCGCCTCAATGGCTTCGCAGTAGGAAAGCCCTGTCCCGTCGCTGTAGGCTTTCAGGCGGTCAATGACGCGCTTCGGGCCTGTGACGGTAAGTCGGTCCTGCGCTTCTTTGCGCTTAGGACCGGGCTTCCGGCGCGCGCCCGTGTCGCGGGACACGAAACCCAGCTCCTGGCCGGCCTGCACGGCGCGGGCGATGTCGCCGGCTGGCGCTGCCGGCACGGCCGCGCTCTTCCGGACGGGCGGTAGTTTAATGCCTGTGGCAACGGGCGTGGCGGCTACCTCGGGTGCGTCGTCTGTGGTGAATCCGTAGCTCATGCGGCGGCCTCCTGTTGGCCCAGCTGGTTCACGACTTCCTGCGTGAAAGCCTTGGCGTTCTCGATAGCGGTTTCCAGCGGGTTCAAAATGCGCTCCTGCTGGGAAGCCGTCTTGTTCTTCACCTCGTCACGGCCCTGTTCAAGCAGTTCGCTCAACAGGAAGCCGTCGCGGAAAATGCGGGTATAGGCGGCGCGGCGCACAATGCCGGTGTCCAGCACCGGCATCTTCGCGCCGACCATTTCCTTGCGGATGTCCTTTTCTTCGCTGGTCTGGAACGCGGCGTTGACGCGGGTCAGCACCAGGGCGTGCGGAATCGTCCGGTTGTTCATGGCGCGGCCGGTCTGGCGGACGAGCTGGACGGCGCGGGCCGCCTGCCGTGCTTCCATGGGGGTCGGCTCGAACGGGATAACCACCAGGTCGGAGCGGCTGACCGCGTAGGTGACGAGCGTGGACGCGGTGCCTTCCAGGTCGATGATGAGATAATCCACCGTGTCGGTGATGGCGTCGTAGGCATCGAGGAACGTTTCCTCGTTCTGCGGTGCGTGGATGGCGAAGGGAACCGCCCTCCCCTGCTCCTGGCGCTGCTTGGCCCATTGCTGGATATTTAGGTTGGGGTCGCAGTCGAGTATGGCGACGGACGCGCCGGCCAAGGCGATCTGCTCCGCCAGAATCATGGCGGAGGTCGTCTTACCGGAGCCGCCCTTGGGGTTGGCGAAGGTGATGGTGAACATGGCGATTCCTCTAATTGTGAGGGCAACATAAGCGTTAATGCTGAAGATAGCATTAACGCTAATTTTAACGCCAACATTAGCGTTAGCGTTAATGTTAGCACCATAAATAACGCCACAAGCACCAACGTATTGAATTATTGTTACAATTCCTCCGTAACGCTCTGTTGCGGCAGGGAAGGGGAGGGGGGACGCACGGAATTTACCACGTGAGGAGTATGGCGCGGCAGCCACATTCTGCGAGGCACAGGCCATCTCTGATGGCAATTATAGCGCTAATGTTAATGCTAACGCTAATGTTAGCGCTAGGAATAGCGCCGCGAACTCGACGCGTCAGCAGAAGCAAACCGACGATGAATCGGGAGGCAGTTTGCTTGTCCCCTCCGGGGGAGGGGGCCTACTATTGCCCCATGATGCGCGTGCTGTTCCCCGAGATCCAAATGCCTGAAGGGGTAGTTCTAGGCGAACGACTCGACACCCCGCGCCAGTTCATCGCCAACCCGAAAGCCGTAGCGGCACAAACATTTGCCTCTCCCGCTGCCTTCAAGATCTACCTCGCAAGTGGCCTTTGGCGGGACATGGCGCGGCTCTTTGCCCCTCAATATGCCCCGAACGCCCCGCTAACCTTGAAACTGGACATAGAAGGGGAGGCCGCATGGCTGGCCTTCCCCTGGGCGGTGAAAGCCGACCTCGAAACTGCCGGCACCCTGGTCTGGTTGGAGAAAGCTCCCGACGGCCAGGATGTCCGGCATCTGCGGGTCTACTCCTCGGCCGACCAGGCGCACCGTGATAACGCGTGGCTACAGGCGGCGCTTGTGGCGATTACCGCCTAAAGCTCGCCTTTCCCATCGCACCTGTCGCAGCAAAACTGGCCCGGCGCATTGCCACGCTTCCCGCAACTCTGACAACGGACGGAATCACCATTCGTTTTGCTGAACCAACCACCGCCGCCACAATGCGGGCAATCAATAACGCCGTAGCCGCTGCACTTTTCGCATTTTCGCATTGCCATAGCCTGCTCTCCTCATGACATGGCGAGCGTAGCAGTTACCAATTCGGTTGCAATATCCAGCGGCCGATTCTCCCGCAATGCGGGAAAAATGTACGGACCTAATTATAGCGCTAACATTAATGCTAACATTAACATTGGCGCTATAGAAATTTTCAAGCCGCAGATGGGCGGCTCACTCAACTATCACCCATGGGCGGGGACTATAAGTCCAAGCACCCTTGCGCCTCGGCGAGGTCGGTTACAATGGCAGATGCGAGGGGAGGGGTCTTTTGGAGCGCCAGACGGGATTTGAACCCGCATCCTCCGGGTAGGAAGCCGGATATTCTGCCATTGAACCACTGACGCATGCGGCAGGGACAACCGGCCGCCAGCCGAAGGCGGCAAGGATAAGTGCTTCCCTCATAGGGGTGGGGGTGATAGGCTTCTGGTGGGTAGGAAGCCGGAAACGCACCGATGGGAGTCGGTGCGTTTTTTTGTGCCGAGGCTAGTATTCCTCGGCAAGCATGATGGTCAGCGTCCGTATGGTTTCTTCCGGATTGGAGGGGTCTTCGGAAGCGTTGCCGTCAACGTCCAGCTCACCGTCAATGCTCGGCTGGTAGTAGTCGATTTTCCAGAAAATCTTCTCGTCCTCGATGGCGAACGCGCCGAAGTCGTGTTCACCGTGCGGGTCATTGTCGGGTGTGAAGCTGTCGAAGGCTATGACGTTTTCGATGACGCGGAGCATCAGATAGCTCTGTAGGGCCATCACGCCCGGGTGATGAAGATACGGCCACCGTTGCCTGTGATACGGAACTGGTCATTCAGCTCCCTGATACGGGCGGATTGGGGATTGGTCATGGTCTTGGCTTTCGTTGGTTGATGCGCCGGAGCGCACCACCATCAAAAAAGCGGGGGAGGGGGCGGTGTCCTGCTCAACACGTTTGCGCGGGCAGGGCATGGATACCGACCACCTCCCGCTTTAGGTGTGCAGCCTCTTCCGGCCGCATCTCACGAAAGCCAAGACGATGACCAATCCCGCCTTTTCGTCGTGGCGGGCTACCAGTATTTCTTGAACCTTGGATCGGTCTGCTCATACGGCTGGGACATGATGGCCGCCGAAACCTTGGTGCCTATTTCCTTCAGGGTCGCAAACACTCGGTTGAGTTCCGTGAGGCCGCTGACCCGCTCGGGGCCATAGCGGACAACCAGGTATTCGCGTTGGTCGTTTAACCGCAGAAGGTGGGCGTGGGTTTTTACCTTGAGCTTCAGTCCTTTGGCCACGGCCATATCCGTCCGCTTCGCCAGGTCATGTTGCAAACCCCGAACCTCTCCACGGCTTACGTCATGGAACATGAGAAACGCGTTCAAGTAACATTCCACGGCATGGATAGCGCAAAGGCGTGCCGGAGCCGATGATGTACGCGGGTCGAGTTTGCTGACCTGTGGCAACAACCCAAATGCCGCCTTGTAATACTCGTCTGCGAGATGGAGAAGCTGCCCAACGGTGGCTTCGCTGCCGGGATAGGTTGGGGCGTTGTTGTTCATGAGGTAGCCTCAAATGCTAGCCGCGCCACTCGTTGGCATTACCATTGCGGATTACCAAAAAAGAAACCCTCTACTCAACGGTAAATTGCGTAAAGCCCCACGGATGTGCCAGTGTTCTGCGCGATGTTAAATTCATAGGGTAGGGGCCTGATGCTGGTTCGGATTCTCATCCGTTTGCTCTTGGGGAAACGCCGGAAATCTCGGCCGAAACAACGTGAGCCGTTTGTTGTCATCACGAATCCGATACCGCCGCCGCCTGTATCGACTCTCGCGCCAACCGTCCTGCGGGGCCAGTGCTGGGTCGTCGATGGCGACACCATCGTGATTGATAAGACCCATATACGGGGCTCCGTGGGCATTTCTGCAATAATACCCGCTAAGGGAAAGCAAAGTTGTTTGGATTGAAACGGTTAGCGCGGATCG
>NZ_CP084755.1 GCF_020535545.1 Roseateles sp. XES5 | reverse complement strand
CAGCCTCTGGTACTTCGAACTCGAAATTGCCAACGCCTTCAACCGACGTTTCCTTTGATGGCGCTCGCATCTGCAGCCATGCGCGCTTCGTAAGCTCCTTATCAGCATAATAGAAATTCCGTACGCCCAATATCGGCTGCTGATTTCGGAGCTTGATGATGCATCGTGTCTCGTTCATCGAACCCAATTCATCGGGGCGCATCAGGGGCCGCATCGCAGTCTTGTGGGACATCGTGGCACCCTTGCGATCGAACAGAGTCACGCCGGTCGAAACGGCCTTATCGACCGTAACTTCCTTCCGCTCGCCGAGAAGCTGGGACACATAGCGCTGATCCTCCGGGTCTTGCGCGCCGAGGAAGATCTGAGCGCGGGCGGAATTCACCAGCGTCTGCCGGCCTTCGCGGGTATAGACGTTGTCGATCGAGCGCAGCGACTGCACGAAGAACCAGCAAGGTATGCCATAGCCGCCAAGGACCGTCGCGACGGTCAATGCGTTTTCCAGCTTTCCCAGATTCTGGAACTCGTCGAGCAGGACCAGCACGCGGCGCTCGCCGCGCTTCATCATGTTGCGCGACATGTAGTCCATGAACTGGACCATCAGCACATTGAAGATCGGGCCGATTGAGGCGATCTGCTGGATACGGAAATCAAGATAGAGGCTCATGTTCTCGCGGCGCATGGCCCGGATGTCGAATGTCGATCGCGCCGTCGCGCGCAGGATTCGATTGTTCTTGAACGGTCGCACCGCTGCGGCGAGCGAACCATAGACACCGTCGAACTGCTTGCCGGCCATGACGGCGAAGCGGGCGAGGGTGGTATAGGTGAAGGGGCTGATCCAGGCCGCGCGAAGATCGGGATTGGCAACCTCCTCGAGCCATTCGCGAAGCGGCTGATCGCCGCCCTCGACGACATTGAGAACCGTTCCGAGGTTCTTGTCCTTGTCGAGAATATCCGGGTTTTCCAAGACCCAGGAGGTGACGCCGGCGAATAGGGCGCGGGCGTCGGAGATCCAGTAGGCATCGCCCTTCGGCGTCGGCAGCATCGCGGTGGCAATCGAATTGATATCGATATCGCGCTGGTCGGGATCGATGGCGACGAAGTCGAGCGGATTATAGCATTCGGTGTCGCCGTTTTCGTCGGCCGGCGAGAACCGCAGCACGCGCGAGAATTTTGAGCGAAAACCGGCCGTAGCCTCATAGGTCTCGCCGCGCATGTCGAGCACGACGATGCTGTCCGGCCAAAGCAGGCAATTCGGCACGATAAGCGAGGCGCCTTTGCCCGACCGGGGCGGGCCGATGACGAAACCGCCCACGTCATCGCCGTCGATCCAGAGCTTCTTGCCGCCGAACAGCATCGGCTTCAGGAACCGCCGCCGACCGGAGCCGCGCTGCGTGAAGCCGCCCGGAACCTTGATCAGGCTCCCGCCGATCCGGCCGACGAACACGCCACCGGTGCGCGTTAGGCCCAGGGCGCGCGCCTCCAGCGGGCTAAGAAACCGGGCGTCGGTCGACTTCTTCTTGCCCGTCATGGCGGCGACAAGCATGGCGCCGCCAGCAAGCAGACCAGCCGCGGCCGCTATCGCCGGCCGATGCCAGTCGCCGGCGGCGAGATCGAGGCGTGCTGCCTTGTAGGACGCCAGCATATCGTCCTGCAGGGCCCGCAACATCCAGGTTGAATTGTCGAAGGCATAATAGAGACCGGCATAGGCGAGGGACGCGACGAATGCGGCCGCAGCCCCAGCGATGACCAACCCGAACAGCAGGATCGCCGGATTCATAGCGTGTCGCCCTTGGTGAAGACGATTTCCGAAACGACGCGTCGGCCGTCCGGAAGGCGCGTCAGCTGGACGACTACGGGAATGACCTCCTTCAGGTAGTCGATGATCTCCTGCTTTTCGAGCACAACGCCGCTCTGCATCACCATCAGCGCCAGACGGTCATAGGCCGAACGCGCCGAGTTGGCGTGGACCGTCGTCAACGAGCCGGGGTGGCCGGTATTGATCGCCTGCAGGAAGGAAAACGCTTCGGCGCCGCGCAGCTCACCCAGCATCAACCGATCCGGCCGCATGCGCAGCGAGGCTTCGAGCAATTCTTGCGGCGTCACCTTGGCACGCCCCTGGTCGCCCTTGGAGGCCAACAGCGTGACCGTATTCGGCGTGATCGGCTTCAGCTCGCGGGTGTCCTCGATGGTGACGATGCGTTCCTCGTCCGGCACTTCCTTCAGGAGTGCATTGAGGAAGGTGGTCTTGCCGGTCGACGTGCCGCCGGAGACGGCGATCGAAACCCGCGATCGCACGGCCGTCCGAAGAAACAGCATCGCGTCGACATCGCCCTGCATCATCGCGGCAAGCTCTTCCTCGGCCGGCGAAAGCGTGAGCTGGCGTCCGACCTTGGTGTCCTCGAACGCACCGCGGTCTTTATAGACGTCCAGGCCAATGTCGTGGATCACCTGCTTGCGGATCGAGATGGCGCCACCATCGGGTGCAGCGGGCGGCAGGACGCATTGGAAGCGCTCCCCGGTCGGGAGCGACGCCGACAGGATGGGATGCTCGTCGTTGACGACCTGGTTGGTGGAGCCGGCGACGCGCTCGCTGAGCGTCCTTATCCATTCGGCAGAGAACTGCGCATCGACGACACGCTCCATGCCGCCGACGCCGAGACGTTCAACGAACAGCTCGCCCGGCCGGTTGACCGAGATTTCCGAGACGTGCTCGTCCGAGAGAAAAGGCTTCAGCCGCTCCAGCGCCTTGTCGAGAAACGGAAACTGCTTCATTTGTAAACCGGGGCCACCGGATAATAGGGCGTCGGATCGACGTTGCGGCGGATTTGCCCGCCGCGCTTCAGCCGCATCATCTCCTGCCGGATCGGATCGGAGTAGAAGACGGAGAAGTCGAGATCGCGGCGCAAATAGACGACGATCGACTCGCCTTGGGCGACATAGATCGTCGGCGGGATCTTCGAGCTTTCCTTGAACGCCTCATTGGCGATGTCCTGAAGGACCGCCGATGACTTCTCCGCGGCGATCGAGCGTGCCTCGGCGGCTGTGCGGCTGGGCTCGGTCGTGATCGTCGTGACCGCACCGGTGATCGGATCGACCGTCGAGATCGAACGGGCGCTTTCCGTCGCCGTGTCGCCGAGCGCCGAGACATATTCCGCCGCGCCGCCGATGACCGACAGCATGATCGCGGAACCGAAGCGCTCCCAGAAATGCGTGTCGATCTCGCCGGTCAGCCCGGCGCGGCCGAGACGGTCGGCGCCGGGCGACGCGATCTCGACGGAAAGGCCATCGGAGCGAATGACGCGGGACCAGACGACGAAGATGCGCTTCTGGCCGCGCGCCAGGCCGGACTTGTATTCCCCGATCAGCCGGGAACCTTTCGGTATGAGGACGCGAGCGCCGTCGAGCGACCGAACATCCTCGCGCACGACGGCGCGCACCATGCCCGGCAGGTCCGTGTTGATCGCTGTCTCCAGGAACCCTCGAATCATCGTGCCCTGTGCGACGAGCGCGTCGGTCCGGTCGAAGCGTGTTGCCTTGACGATGCCGGCGGTCTGCTTTTCCGACTGCGCGAGGAACGCCTTGTTGGCGTCGCTCTCCGCGCCGGGAACCGCGACAAGCTGACCCTCATCGGCGATCGTCACCGACTGGTCTCCGGCCGACAGGCTTTCGCGGCCGGAACCGTCGACGATGATCTGTTCAGAGCGCAGCCGTTCCCAGCGCGCCTTCTCTTCATCTTCCAGGCGTTTGGCCTCCAGCGCGGCAAGCCTCGCATCCTCTTCGGCACGCCGGCGCGCTTCTTCCGCCCGAAGCCGCTCCTCCTCGGCGCGACGACGCGCCTCTTCGATCTGGTGCAACTTTTCGAGATCGTCACCCTGATTGACGGTGACGTCGACAGTAGCGGAGTCCACCGGCTTCTTCTCTTCGACCGGAATCTGCACCAGGTTCGGATCGGCCGCCTGTTTCACCGGCTCGTCGGGGAAATCGCGGATGCTGGAGTTCGACGTCTCGAAGGTCTCGCCGGTGCCCTCAGTCAGATTGGAGGTCTGCGGGCCGGTCGGCCAGTTAACATAGGCGAGGATGCCGGCGCCGACGACAAGCAGGAGAGGGAGGGCGAGCTTGCCCAAGCGACCGTTGCGGTCGCTCGCCACGCTGCTTTGCCCGTCGAGGTGGTCGAAATCGATCTTGCTCATCGCTGGCGCTCCTCTTTGCTGCCGAGGCGCTTCGGCCCGTAGGCGTCTTCGATGAGATCGAAGGATTGGCGATTGGCCTGCCGATTATAGAGGCACAGCCACTTGTCGCCGGCGCGCAGCGTGAACTGCGCCGCGATCTTGTCGACCACCACGTATTTGCCCTGGGTGCGCAGGTTGACGAGCGATTCCTGACGCTTGCCCTCGACGACGAAAATGGCGGGGATTTCGTCGGGGAATTCCAGATACATATGCGTGCCGTCGTCGAAAGCGACACGCGGCTTCAGGCTGGTATCGCCCTTGAACACATAGTCGTAGTTCAGACGGCCTGGATCGAGATCCTTGAGCAGCGGATCCTTGGCGCTTTCCTGTGCGGCGGCCAGCAGCCGCGCGTTGACGTCCTCGTCCGGATATTTGAACCGCACCTGGAATGCCGCGCGCAGGTCGGCCGCCGCCGAGCCTTTCAGCAGCAAGGCATAAACGCGCTGGTTGGTGACGATGTTGACGTTCGTTTCGGCATTCTCGCGCAACGGCTTCACGAACAGGATGCCGGAGCCCTTCTTGGGGACGATCGACCAGCTGGCCGTGTCGCCGGCCGAGATCGTCTCGATCACCTCGGAGCTGCCGAGCTGGATCATCGTCGAGACGCCAAGCCCCGCCGGCACGGTCACGACGGAATTATTGTTGAAGGTGATGTAGCGGATGCGAGGATCGGCCGCCGTGGATGTGATCGCTGTGACGAGCAGCGCGAGCGTTGCGAGAGCAAGGAAGGATTTCCGCATCAGCGTGCCGCCTTGTCCGCCGGCAGGACTTCGGGCAGCGATTCCTGGTCGCGCCTGTATTCGACGACCTGAAAGCCGAGAGGATTGTCGAAGCGATATTCGTTCTTCAGCGGCGCCGTCGTATAGCGGAAGCGGACCACCGAGACCCAGTGCTCGCGGCGAAGGGTGTTGTCGCGCCGCGTCTCCGTCGAAAAGCGCACGGTCGCCGTGGAGGCGTTGAGGAACGAGACCGACTTGATGGTGACAGCGATGCGCGTGTCGCGGCCGAGCACCTTGTCCTTCGACTGCGGGTTCGACGGCTCGAACTCGTGTCGCAAGTCCGCCGAGGCCTGACCCGTCGAATAGAGTTGGGCGAGATCGTAATTGTCCTTCAGTGCCCGAGGATCGTAGGTCTCGCGCGCGCGGATGTAGCGCACGATGTTCGCCGTCTTGATCGCGTCGTTTTCGGAAAGCTTGCTCTCGTTCAGGGACCGGGCGACCTCGACGAAGCCGGTGGTCTTGTCGGCGATCACCACCACGGCCTCGAATTGCTTCAGAGGAACGAGAAGGTTGAGGGCCGAGAGGCTGAGCATCGTGGAGATGCCGGCGACTGTCGCAACCGTCCAGGCAATTTTCCGTGAGCGGCGCTCCTTGCGATAAAGCTCCGCCTCCCAAGAGGCGCCGGCTTTCCAGTAGGCGGTCAGGTCGATCGGCGGAGTTTGAGGTGTGTGTTCGGTTGGATCTGCGTTGCTCATTTGGGCTTCCGATAAACCGCCAAGTACGACGGAATTAAATATAGTTTATTCGTCAGGCCGAGCGATCACCTCTACCGGCCAAATCGGTGCTGAGGTGAGGGCTGGTTTGCCTGGATTACTGGAGCGCGTTCAGCTCCGTGGCGCAGTCGTCCGAAGAGCTAGCTGCACCACTTCATCAGCGTTTTCTTCGACGCCGTATTGGAGAAGTAGAAAGAGCGATCATCCTTCACCTCGATGCGGACCGTGTCGGGGTCACCGTCTGATTCATCAGAGCCAGCCTCGACCCATAGGACATCGAGAACATAGGAATTGCCCTCGTTTTTGACGGATAGAACCTTCCCGGCGGTCTTGTTGGCGCCAATCCCCTTGTCCTCGATATAGATAAACGCGGCGGCCGCGGCTTCGCAGCCACCTTCGACCGGTGCATATGCGCCGGTCAGCACAGGCAGGATCGAGCTTGGCGATTGGGACCATGCCGTTCCGGGGAGCAGCAGGCCGACCGCAGTCATGGTCGAGGCGATTTTCTTCATGGAGAAGTTTCCCGCTCAGAATCCGAACATGCTGCCGACGCTTTGTGCATATCCGGCCAGCGTGTTGTAGAGGTCGATGCAATATTCGGCGAACGGTTTGAAGAAGATGACGGCGCCGATGAAAAGCAGGACGCCGAGACCTCCGCCCTTCTTGGCCTCGGCGCGATCGTTGTCTGCCATCTCTTCGTTGAGACGGTTTTGCGCGTCCATGGCGGCGAAGCGCCGACGGTCATCTTGCCAAGGGTGATCCACGGCTATTCTCCTTCGGATAAATTATAGTTACCAAGAATGCGCATAAGAGACTACCCTAAAGTTGCCCATTCTTTTCGGTTTCTCGCTGGATTGCGCGGGCTCGAGCTGCCTGAACATCCGTCGATGTGCGGCGACGACCAAGGCCGGCACGCAGGAGCCGAGCGCGTCCGCTGACCTGGCGTTCAGCATAGGCGACCGAACGCCGGCCGCCGATAAAGGCGGAATCGCCTTGCCCCAAAACACTGCCTCCAACGATGGATGCGGCGAAGGAGGGGATGAAGCGAAAAACGACGATCCCGAGCAGGCAGACGATCACGAACGGAGCGACATAGGAGAGCTTGCTTTCCGTAGCGGTATTGTTGGCCGTGTTGATCGCCAGTTCGATGAGTTGGTAGAGGAAGGCGAGGAACGCCATCATCAAGGTCTGCGTCACCATCAGGTTGACCATCAACAAGAGCCAGCCGTCGGTAAAGCGGAAGGTCCAGCGGTAGAGCGCCAGGATGATGAACACCGGCGCCAGTGCCAGGGTGATGAACAGCATCAGCTTGGCGGCGAGAATCGCGGCCGCTGCGACGGCGATGAAGATCATCGCGACGACAAAGACGATCGCACCGATCAGAGCGCCGACATATTCGAAGGTGCCGGTCGCCACCTGCTCGTAAATCTTACCTGCGGTCTCAAAGACGGCGTCTAGGATCTTCACCACGCCCGTCGTGTCGCCCGTGCCGCCATCGAGCGCCCCACCCGAGCCAGCGATCGACTCGATGATCGTGTCGGAAATCAGATTGGGGACCTCCTGGACGAGCTTGTAGAGCGTGGCGGAAAATGCGCCCCAGTTCGTCGCCATATAGTAGATGAAGAATGCGCGGCCGAGCCGCCAGGCCGCCTCCGGCACGGAGAAACCGTCGCGGCCGGCGAGGATCATATAGCCCCACCAGAGAACGTAAAGCGTCAGCATCGACCCGAACAGGACATTCACCTGTAGCGCGAGACCGTCATAGGCGTTCTTGATAAACGTCTCGCCGATGGCGTCGAGCTTGGAAAAAATGTCCGAGATGATCGTGGTCGCCGCCATTCGCCTATTCCTTCAGGACGGGGGCGAAGACGTCGTTGACCGGCATGGCCGGACCGCACAGGTCATCGGCCTCGGCATATCCCGAGATCGGCGGGCAGGGGGCCTTCTTCTCACCTTTCGTCTGGCAACCGACGAGCAGGGCGAGACCGGAAAGCATGATGGCAACGGGCATTCTCATGCGGCCTCACTTGAACGGGTTGACGTCTTTGTATTGCAGCATCTTGGCTGTCTCCGACTGCTGGGTCAGCCGCATCTGCATTTCGGTGTTCAGAGCCGAGACCGCGCCGTTCGAGACGCCGATCAACTCGTTGATGGTGCGCGCCGTCTCCAGCTGCATGCGGGTGTTGGCGTCGACCGAACCCTTCACATCTTCGGCCGAGCCGATCTGGCCGGTGGCCGACTGCAACGACTGCTCGCGCTGCGACACGCCTTTGGTTGCCTGCTGCGTCAGCGCCGAGAGCAGCGCCACCGTATTGACGGCGCCGGAAAAGGCATTGTTCATCGCCCCGGCATCCTCGCCTTCGACGATCGCCTTGACCTGTTTCACCAGCTGCAGGCCGTTGATCAGCGTCGCCGCGATATTCTGCGCGCCTGAGCCAAGTCCACCGAACGACAGCGTGCCGCCGTTCATAATCGAGCTGAATGACGGTGCGGCCGAGACCGACATGTTGCCGCCGAGGCCGGTCGAGGAAATCCCCATCGAGCCGTCGCGACTACCGGAGAGCGCGCCGAGGATCTCCTTGGTCTTTTCGAGGATGTTGGTGTTGGTCTTCATGATCTCGCCGGTGTTTTCCGCGTTCTTCCTGGCGATCGCGAGATTGGTGTTATCGATCACCGGTATGTCGGCGAGCGCCGGCGTCGAGAAGGCGAGGGCGGCGGAGACGATGAGCAGCTTGTTCATGGGAACCCCCTTAATCGGCCGCGTTGGCGGCGTTCTGGATGGAAAGAAGATTGTTGCCGATCGCGCCATCCGTCCCGCCCGATGACATGACCGAGGTTTCCGCATCGGCGCCGGCGACCACGGCGCAGCTCGGCCAGTCCTCACGCGGCACCTTCATCTGTTCAAGGATGACCGGATCGCAGCTGTAAGGATTGACCTTGGAGTCGGATTTCAGGGTCTTGGCTGTTTCGGACGTCTTCGAAAGCCGCATCTGCATGCGCGCCTGCAGCAGCTCGTTGAACAGGTTGCGGGCCATGATCAGGTTGTTCAGCAGTTCGGCGTTGACGGCGCGGGCCTGCGTGTTGTCGTCCCAAGCATCCTGGTAGATCTCCGACGCGCCGACCGAGGCCGACAGCGCATCGATGCGACGGCCCGCCTCCTGGACGCGTGCGGTGCTTGCGTCGATCCCCGAAACGGCACGGTCGACCGCGCCGGCCGCCGCTCTGTTGGAACTGCGGGTCGCTCCGGAACCGTAATCGACATAGGATTTATAGGACGGCGAGGAGATGTCCTCGATGTTCGAGCCGCCGGCGAATGAATTAAACCAGCCATGGTTCCGGCCGACCTTGCCGGCCCAATTCTTCTGCTCCGCCGCCGTCGAGCCGTTATACCAGGACGCGAGGCAGGCATAGTCGGTGCTGCCGCACTTGTTGACGCCCATGCCGAGGTATTTGACGCCGCCCTCGATATTCTCCTCGTTGATGTCTCGGTCGAAGCCCATGCCTTTGCCGGTCCGCTTCGTCAGCTGCATCACGCCCTTCACGCCGGTCGGCGAGCCCGAGCAGGTCGAGATGCCGGATTCCGCATGCGCAACGGCCAAAGCAAGGCCAACCGGAACATTGTACTTTTCCGCATAATGCTTGATCAATTCAACGTTCTTGGCATCCTCCTTCACCGCCTGCGCCGGCGAACGGTAGAGACGGCGGTTCTTTTCCTTCTGGGAGATGTTGCAGTTCGTCACCGTTTGCTCTTCGAGCTGGTCGGATTGTGTTTCGGTGTCCTGCTTGGAATGTCCTTCATCCTCCGCCCGCTTTTCCTTCACATCGTCGTCGATGACCGGAATGTCGGCGAATGCCGCTGGCGCCGGTGCGGTGACGAGCGCGGCAGAAAGCAGGAGCAGGATCGTTCTACGCATCGGCCGCCTCCGGAATGGTCCAGCCACAGAAATGAGGGAGCCACGCGGCCGGCTCGTCGCCATAGGTCTCGCGCAGCGTCTGGCACTCGCGCACCGTCTCCGGCCGCCCGGACAAGACCTTCACCAGGTCGGGCATCGCCGATAGATCGAGCCGCGCGATCACCGAGTCCTGGGCGTGCTTGATGAGGAAGGTGCGGCTCGTCTTGTCTGCCTGCTTCACGAAGCGGAATTCCTTTTCCGACAGGCCGAACGCCTTGCGGTAGCTCTCCTCGTCGGCCGACGCATTCGGGAAGAAGATGTTGGTCATCGTCTGTTCGATGATCGTGTTGCGCAGGTCGGAACGCACCACGTCGGCGGCCGACTGTGTGCCGAAGCCGACTATGCCGTTCATCTTGCGGATCGTCTTCAGCCAATCCTTGATGAAGCCGGAGAAGACCTCGTCATCGAGCAGGCGCCAGCCTTCGTCGAGGAAGATCATCGAGGGGCGGCCGTCGAGGATCTCCTGAATACGATGGAACATATAGAGGAGCGCCGCCGAGCGCGTGCGCTTGTCGGACAGGATCTCAGTCATGTCGAAGCCGATCACCGAGCCGGCAAAATCCAGCCTGTCGGTCGGGTTGTTGAACAGCCAGCCCTTGTCGCCCGTCGTCCATTCCTTCAGCCGGTCGGCGAGATCGCCAATGCCGGATCGCATCCTGCCGCGAAGCGCTTCCGCCAGCATGTCGAGACGCCGCTGTGGTCGTTCGAAATCGGTGTAGATGCTGTCGACCGCATCGGAGATGACCGCCATCTCCTCGGCATTCAGCACCCGGTCCGACGGTGTGACAAGATAAGAGACCAGCGTCTTGCCGAAGCTGCGGTTGGCGGGCGTGTCTTCAAGCTGCAGCGGCGCAAAGCCGGTCGGCTCGCCCGGCGAAAGTCGCTCATAACGCCCGCCCATAGCGCGCACGAAGATCTCGCCACCGCGATCCTTGTCGATGAAGACGCAGCGCGGCCGCGGGTTAACGCGCATGCCCTGGGCGAGAAGGAAGGAAAGCGCCACCGTCTTGCCCGAGCCGGTCGGGCCGATGACGGTGAAGTTGCCGACATCTGCCTCATGGAAATTGAAGAAATAGGCGGTCTGGCTGGTAGTCTCCAGCAGCGAGATCGGCAGGCCCCAATGGACCTTTTGCGTCTGCCCGGACGGAAAATTGTGCGCGGAGAAGAGGCCGGCGAAGTTGACCGACGAGATTAACCCCTGCCGGGCAATGTAGGAAAAGTTGGTCGGCAGTTGCGCCCACCAGGCCGCTTCCTGATTGAGGTCTTCGCGCACGGCGACCACACCCATGCGCGCCAGCTCCGCCGTGACGTCTGCGACGGCGCGGTTGAGCCGCGGCAGGTCGCGCTCAAGCACCGCCACCGTCATGTGATGTTTGCCGAACACCACTTCGCCCGAGGCCAGCCGGTCCCGCGCTGTCTCAATATCGTCCTCGACGGCCGTGCCGCCGTCGTCGGAATTGGAAATCTGCCGGCTGATGGTGGCGATCGCTTCCGTGACCGTCGTCCGGTCCTCCGGGGCGAATGAATGGGTGACGATGAACTCGTAGGGCAGGCGCAACAGCCCGTCGAGCTGGCCGGGCGTCGTCATCGGCGGGTATTCCTTGATCGACACCATGGCGGCGACCTTGGAGGTCGCGCCGTCGGCGGACCAGATTTCCGTTGCCTTGCGGCCGAACATGATCCGGCCGGTCCCGACGTAATCGGCCAGTGACATGCGGGGGAGGGGCATCGTCCGCTCATCGCCCGCGGCGAGGATCTTGGCGAAGAACTCGGCCGGTTCGGAATAGAGGCCACCATCGCGGGTGACGCAGGAAAGGACTTCCGGGCGGTAGGAGCGGAAATCGCCGACAATGCCGGACACCATGTCCTTTAGGTCGCGTAGCGCTTCACCTCGCGCTTCGACCTCGTTGTCCGCCATGCGGAAGACGTCGAACATGCGATCGACCTTGCCGGCGCGGCCGGTCATCGGCCGGCGAATGACGGTCAGGTACAGTTCGTTGACGAACATCGTCCGGTGCTGCAGCCCATCCATGTAGCGGGCATTCAACTCGTCGGCGAAGGGGTTGTCGAAACCGCCGTCGATTGCCGGCTTGATCTGTCGGCGGATGATGGTGGCGTAGAGCGCGAAACGTGACGATCCGAGCGAGCGGACCGTCATGTTGCGGTTGGCGAGGCGGGCATTGATTTCCGCCTGATCCATCGTCTGGTAGGGCAGGCCGGAGAGCCGGATGACCTGCAACAGCAGGCCGGACTTGGTGACGATCGTTTCTTCGTCGACATGGCGGAGATAGGGAACATGCGTGCCGATCCCAAGATCGCGGGCGCGTTCCCGCCCGAACTTCAGGTCGTGATTGACGATATTCATGGGGCGTAGCTCCCCGCTTTCCAGAAGCGTCGGTTACGGATCGCCCGGCGCATCGACAGGAAAACCTGCGCCACGCGGACGATGTGGATGTCCCGCTGGCAGAGGTACAGCCCGATGAAATGGACGGGCAGGACGACCAGCGGCGCCAGGAAACTCGACGACGCGATGAAGACGACGATCCCGAAAATCCCGTTCACCACGAACACGATGATATCGACCCCGAAATACATCGGCGGCCGGGTCAGCGGCTGGATGAGCGGTTCGACATCGGGAGCGTCGTCACGCATGTCAGACACCCCCGGCTGCCTTCATGGCGTCGACCAGTTCGGCGGCGCCGAAGATGATGGCGATGCCGATGACGATGGAGATCGCGCCCTGCCAGGCCATGCGGCCGGTCAGGAACAGGAAGCCGAGGAAGCAGACGGCGATGATCGCGAGCGAGCGCGCGACATTGCCCTGCAGCACACCGACGAACCATTCTAGAATGCCTTCGACCGGCGCGGCCGACTGCGCATAGGCCAATTCAGGGACCAGCGCGGCAGAGGTCGCCAGCAGGGCCAGCGATAAGAGGGCCTTACCGCGCGGACGCTGCGGGATCGTGGGAATGCTCATTTGAATGTCCTTCTGATTTTGGGAGGATGTGGTTGGGGGACCAGCTCTAATCGGCGGTCCAGACGTGTTGGTCGCGCCAGGGGGAGGGCGCGAGCGCCACCGTCTCCTTGCGGGCATCGCTATTCCCGCGGCGCTTTTCCTCGGCCGCCGATGCCTTGGCGTTCAGCGTCCAGCGGTTCATCACCTTGACGATGTACTGGGCTGTCTCGTTGAACTCGGGGATGCCCCCTTCTGGTAGACGCGCTCCGGACCGGCATTGTAGGCGGCCAACATCAGCAGGGGATCGTCGAACTCGCCATAGAGCTTCTTGAGGTAGCGGACGCCGGCGCGAATGTTCGATTCCGGATCGCAGCGGTCGGTGACGCCATAGTCGGAGGCGGTCTCGGGCATCAGCTGCATGATACCGACGGCGCCGGCGTCTGAGACCTGGTGCCTGCCGCCGGAACTCTCGACATCAACCACCGCGAGCGCCAGGTCGGGGTCCAGTTCTTCCTCTGTGGCGATGGTCCGCACCAGTTCCAGCACCCGGTCGCTATCGACAGAACCGCACGCTTGCGCGGTCGTAGCCGACGTCGAGAGGAGGAGAAAAATCAGGGTGGTTTTCAATTCGTTTATCCGGGTTGTCGCATCGAATAGTAAACTATAGTTAATTCGTATGGGATTCCTCTGTCAATTCGGAAATGGCATGGCTGCTATGCGACAACAACTCAAAGTAATCGGATTCGCCCTCATATCCCTCACGGGAGACGCCGCCACAGTCACCATGGCGCAGGGCGAAAATCCCTACGGGGAACCGCCTCCGGAATACCTCCGCCAATTTGTGGAGCAGGGGACGAAGGCATTCGTGCTGGAGCGTTTCGACGCCGATGGAAACCTGGTGGCGAGGTCGATCGAGAAGCTGAATGGGAGTGTCGAGATCGACGGCCCGGTCGAGCGAAGCATAGCGGGGCAAAGGATCAGTTTGCGTGGGCTGACCGCCTGCCCAACCGAAAACGTCGTTTATAATCGCGTGCAGACATGGCGTTGCACCGACGCGGCGCGCGACTACGCCGAGACGGTCTATAACAGGCGTGCCAAGGTCATTCTCTGCAAGACCCTGGTGCTGACCCCGGCTGAAAACGAGGCGATCCCTGCGTCATGCTTCGTCCTCGTTGGTGGCGACGGGGAGCCCTTCAAGACGGTCAATGACGACGACAGCATGGTGTTTCTCGGACTGGCGTCCATTGGACGAACACAGGATGGGCGCAGCCGTAGGCCTGACCTCGAAGCGTCGCAATCTCTCTCACGATCGATGGGGTTCCAGAATGCGGACTGAGTTTTCGATGGCCATCGCCATGCTGGTCGCGTTCGCAGCCGTTGCGCAGGACAAGACCATCTCATTTCCGTCTAACGTAAGCTTTGAGACGGGCGATACCTGGGCTTACAAAGGCCGGAAATACAGGGTTTTCGGGGTTCAGTCATGTCTGCGCGGCACGACTTTTCGTTCCTCTGATGGTGACGAGGTCGACTGCGGGATGCGTTCGATCGCATCGATAGCAGCGCTGTTCTCGACGGGTTCGATCGGTTGTCAGCCTGTCGGCAACGCCAAGGATGGCGCCACGTTCGTCGTCTGCGCAGCCGAGATCGATGAGATGACGGTCGATGTCGGAACGGCGCTCATATCGTCGGGCGGGGCATTTGCGGCCGTGTTCCCTTCTGGCGCGCCGGTATCGGCATCCTACGCGATCGCGGAGAAAGCCGCCAAAGACAGCCGCGCCGGCCTATGGGCGGGGCGCTTCGTTCATCCCGTCTCCCTGCTTCTGGGCGAGCAATGACCAGACCTCCGAAAGATCGATGTGAAGGCATTCCGTAATCATGGCGACTTCCCGCAGGGTCATGAGCTGCCATGCGCCTTCCTGCAGAAGCTCCAATCGCTCTTCAGCAATGCCGGTCAGTTCGGCAAATTCATGAGGTTTGGTGTCGCGGCGCCTTAATTCGTCTGCGAGGAATTGCACAAGCTCTACAGCACTTTCACTGGCCATTTGCGGTCATCCTTTCCGGTCACCGGCACGACGGTTTCGCGTCGTTGTGGTGCGGGTTTGCTTTGCCTGCATGCGCGCTCGCCAGTGCGAAGTCGGGCAAGGCGATGTCGGAACGGACGGGTGTGATTCCCCCGGCCGAATGTCTCGCTCAACCTTTCCACGAGTGAAAAGCGGCGTTTTCGCGGCAGCCGCTGATTATGTTTGTCCGGCGAGTAAATTATAATTAACTTGGTGACTCGCCTTGTGGGCGAATGAGCCAGGGAGGTTTCATGCCGTAGACAAAATAAAACCCGCCTCGGAGAGACGGGTTCAGTGACACACGGAGATGTGCGCAAAAGTCTTATAGCCAATGATTTTTTCGCACATTGATGAGGCCGCTGCAAGTTAATTCTTGCCACGAATACGTGCGTCCTGCGTCCTGGATTTCTCTCCGCTGACCACAACGAGGAGAGAAAATGCTTGTTGCATCACCAGCGGCCTACGGGCCGAACCTATTGTCGCGCCTACTCGCCGCGCGCACCCTCCAGCAGATTGACGACTGCGCGAAATCCGCCTGGATACTGAATGGGGAGGGGCTCGTAGACGACCGCGAGATGGCATATCTAGCCCCGGTCATCGAGCATCAGCGGCGCGCGATCCGCGCGCAACCTTGGCGTCTGGGCGATCCGATTGGTCATCTAAGACCGACGACGGCCAAGCCGGTTCACCGACGCCCGTCAATTCCCGCAGACAGGCGAGCTGCATCCTGGGTGCGCCGCCGCTCGCTCGCCAAAAACTGCATCATCCCGACTTGCATCGCCGGAAGGTTGACAATCAGCAAGCTTGCCGTGCTTTCGGTCATTGCCCGAGCGGTGATGGACCGTGGAAGATCGAATATGTCTCTCCCTGAGATCGCCGCACGCGCTGGCGTCGGATGCACAACAGCGCGGTATGCCATTCGGGATGCCTTGCGAATGGGGCTGATCAGCGTGTCCGAGAACCGGATCAACGGATTTTGGAGCCGCCCCAACACGATCAGGATCGTCTGTGGTCGTTGGCTTCGATGGCTGAAGGAGCATGCAGGGTTTTCGCCACGGAGAAAATCGGACGACGGAATTGCTGTCGATTGCGTCGGCACCCCCCTCAGAAATCTGATCCCCACGATTGAAATTATTTCATTCTCGCTGCGAGGCGCGGTTCATCATCGATGGGGAGCGCGTGCAAATGTGCCTTACTGGCGCGGGGATACATGCCTTGATAGGGGAGTGAGGGCTTTGGAATAGCATTGCGCTGGTTTCACGGAACCTCTGGTCATCGAACTTCCGGCTAGTGGAAGTGGAGCACCGCTCGCAATACATGATGCTGAAGCCCACCTTGCCGAAGCCGTCCGCGATGATCATTCCGTTCCGTCATGTCGAGACTCCATTCGAGTTCAGCTGGGAAGAATGGTCCTCGGTGTAGTGCTCGTTGAGGCGAAACGCCGGCTTGATCAGTTCCAGCCCGTCGGCTTTACGATCGGATGGAATGTCGGAGCCACCGGCGGCCAGCACATCTTCCATGCCCATATGCATGTGGTGTGTCGCTACGAAAGAGACGCCAAGGCTGGTCTCGGCATCCGCGACTTTCTGCGATCCTAGAAGGCGCGACCGTCAGGCGCAGCACTTTGAGCCGCCCGTTGCCGGCGCGCAGCAAGAGTTCGTTGCGGTCGCCTGCTCCGCCAGCCATCGGTCGCGCGGCTTGCAGCTCGACGGCCGCGCCGCCAGCGCCACCTCTAACCTGCCGTCTGCCAAGCGCGGCGACGATGCGCAATAGAGCGCCATCGGCCGCTTCCCATCGCTGACCTCAAAGGTGAGCTTGGCCGCCGGATCGAGCCGAACGTGATCAGAAACCTTGCGGATGATCGCGGAGAACTTTCCTGCAGGCATGTGGCTCCTGCCGTCCTCGTAGATATCCCAGAGCTGGACGAACATCTCCGACCAGGCTTCCGGATTGGCACCGCAGTCGAGCGCCGAGAATGCACCCGCCTTGACCTCGGTGACATGATAGCCTGCCTTCACCGGCTGACCATCGTAGAGAAACACCAGCGACGCCTCGGGCGCAGCCGCAAGGCCGTCAAGAAGCTGGCCAAGCGTGATATCGGACGAAACAGCCTTGTCGATCGCATTCATGTGCGATACTCCTATTGTTCAATGATTCAAGGATTATTGAAATATGAATGAGTGTCAAGCCCTCACATCATTCGCGGCCCTGTCGCAGGAAACCCGCCTCGCCATCGTCCGCACGCTGGTCGTCGCCGGACCGGATGGGTTGGCCGCCGGGCTGATCGCCGAGCGCATGGGCGTCTCGCCCTCAAATGTGTCGTTCCATCTGAAAGAGCTGGAGCGATCGGGCCTTATCGCGCAGCGGCGAGAATCTCGCTCGATCGTCTATAGCGCCAGCTACGATGCGCTGGCCGATCTCGTAAAATTCCTGATGGAGGACTGCTGCGCTGGCCATCCGATGGTCCGAGAGGGTGTCGAGCGATCCGATGGCTGCTGCAAGACGGATGTTGCCCGGAGCGAGGGCGACGTCATTGCGTGATCGGAAGGTACCTGTCGGCATTGTTGCCGCACTCGGCCTGACCCAGATCATCGGCTACGGCACCCTCTACTACAGCTTCAGCATCCTGGCGCCTGGCATGGCCGCGGATCTCGGCATCACCGTCGCGCAGGTTTTTGCGGTCTTCTCGACCTCGCTGTTCGTTGGCGGCCTGTCAGCGCCCTATATCGGCCGGCAGATGGATCGCATCGGCGCCGCGACGGTCATGGCGATCGGCTCGGCATTGTCCGCACTGACCTTGATCTTGTGCGCCTGGTCGCCATCGGTGGCAGTCTTCGCGCTGGCCATCGTCCTGTTGGAGATATCGTCCGGCATGGTCCAGTACCAAGCCGCTTTCGCGGCACTGGTCGAGGCCGATCCCCGGTCAGCGTCACGCAGCATCACTTATCTCACCCTGATCGCGGGATTTGCCTCGACGATCTTCTGGCCGATTGCCACGGCGCTGCTCGGCTATCTCTCGTGGCGGGAAATCTACCTCGTCTATGCCGTGCTCAATCTTGCTGTCTGTATGCCGTTCCATGTCTGGATCATGCGGAAGGGAAAGGTAGCGGCAGCCGGCGGGCAAAGACCTATGCGCGAGCCTGTCGTCGGAGCTGTTCCGCGCGAGCGTCGGCGCGGTACGGTGGTCGTCGTGTCGGCTGCATTCGCGCTGCTGAGCTTCACCCTTGGCGCGATGCTGGCGCATATGGTGCCGATGCTCGGGTCGCTTGGCTTCGGAAGTGCCGCCGTCGGCATCGGCTCCCTGTTCGGTCCGGCGCAGGTTCTTAGCCGCCTGATCAACATGATCTTTGGAACGCGCCTCGCGCCGCCGGGCCTCGCGGTTCTCTCCGCAGTCTTCATGGTGCTGAGCGTCGTTATTCTGGCGCTGTCCGGCAACTGGCTCCCCGGCGCGGTCGCCTTCTCGATCTGCCTCGGCCTCGGATCGGGCATCAACAGCATCGCGCAGGGAAGCTTACCGCTCTACCTGTTCGGCTCGGATGGCTATGGTGCGCTCACCGGCAAGATGGCCGCCTCGCGGCTGGCTGCCGGCGCAGCAGCGCCGTTTGCCTTCGCGGCGACGATGGAGCAGTTCGGCATAGGCGCATCGCTCGTCCTGAGCGCCGCGCTTGGCTCGATCGGTATTGCGGCGTTTGTCGCGGTAGCGATGGCGACGAAGCGGAGCCTCGTCACCTCGCCAAGCCCGTCAAATTGACCGCAGCGATACCCGCTTCTCAAGCTCGGCCGCCTGTTCCTTGCGCTCGCTGTAGCGGTCCACCAGATGGGGCGCCAGCTCACGGGTGAGCAGGGTGAACTTCATCAGTTCCTCCATCACGTCCACGATGCGGTCGTAGTAGGCCGAGGGCTTCATGCGCCCGGCCTCGTCGAACTCCTGGTAAGCCTTGGCCACCGAGCTCTGGTTGGGAATGGTGAGCAGGCGCATCCAGCGGCCCAGGATGCGCATCTGGTTCACCGCATTGAAGGACTGGCTGCCGCCCGAGACCTGCATCACCGCCAGGGTCTTGCCCTGGGTGGGGCGCACAGCCCCGCTGCTCAGGGGAATCCAGTCGATCTGGGTCTTCATCAGCCCGGTCATGGCGCCGTGGCGTTCCGGGCTCACCCAGACCTGCCCTTCCGACCATTGCGAAAGATCGCGCAATTCTTGCACCTTCGGATGGCTCGCCGGCGCTTCGTCAGGGAGCGGCAGGCCCTTCGGGTCAAAGATACGAACCTCGCATCCAAGGCGTTCGAGCAGCCGGCGGACCTCGAATGCGAGCAGGCGGCTATACGACACCTCACGCAGCGAGCCGTAGAGGATCAGGATGCGCGGCTTATGCGTTGAGAACGCCGGACGCAGGGCATCGAGATCTGTCGAATATAGGTGATCGCCCTGCAGTGCTGGGAAAGTGTCAGGCAATGCGCTTTCCTTCCTGGTCGAGGATCTGTTCACCGTCCTCCTTGAAGAACGGTCCCCTGAAGGTGTCGGGCAGGATGTCGAGCACCGCCTCGGACGGACGGGCGAGCCGGGTGCCGAGCGGTGTCACGACGAAGGGGCGATTGATCAGGATCGGCGTTGCGATCATCGCGTCGAGCAACTGCTCGTCAGTCAGGTCTGGGTTGTCCAGACCGAGTTCGGCATAAGGCGTGCCTTTCTCGCGAATGGCTTCCCGAACGTTCAAGCCAGCGTCCGCGATCATCGTCGCAAGCTGCTCGCGCGTCGGCGGGTGCTGCAAATACTCGATGACAACAGGTTTGATCCCGGCAGCGCGGATCAGCGCCAGCGTGTTGCGGGACGTCCCGCAGGCGGGGTTGTGATAGATGGTCGCGTCCATGGTCAGTGCCTTTCGGTGGCGGTGGTTCTGGAAACAGCGGGGGCGGCCTCGTACCAATCTTTCGAGCGGTTCACGATCCACACGACCGAGAGCATGACCGGAACCTCGATGAGAACGCCAACGACGGTGGCGAGTGCTGCGCCGGACTGGAAGCCGAACAGGCTGATGGCTGCGGCAACTGCAAGCTCGAAGAAATTGCTGGCGCCGATCAGGGCTGACGGGCCGGCAATGCAATGCCGCTCACCGGTCATCCGGTTGAGTAGATAAGCCAGCCCGGAGTTCAGATAGACTTGGATCAGGATCGGCACGGCGAGCAAGCCGATGACGGCTGGCTGGGCGATGATCTGTTCACCCTGAAAGGCGAAGAGCAGAACCAGCGTCGCAAGTAGCGCCACCAGTGAGATCGGCTGCAACCTTGCCAGCACGCCATCCAGTGCCCGGGCCTTACCGCCAACCGTGAGGCGGCGGCGGATGACCTGCGCGATAATGACGGGCACGACGATATAGAGGGCGACGGAAAGAACGAGCGTATCCCAAGGCACGGTGATCGCGGAGAGGCCGAGCAGCAAGCCAACGATCGGAGCAAATGCGACGACCATGATGGCATCGTTCAACGCGACCTGAGACAGCGTGAACAATGGCTCCCCGCGCGTCAGGTTGCTCCAGACGAACACCATAGCGGTGCAGGGAGCCGCGGCGAGAATGATCAGTCCGGCGATATAGGAGTCGATCTGGTCGGCAGGCAGGTATGGGCGGAACAGCCAACCGATGAACAGCCAACCGAGGACGGCCATGGAGAACGGCTTGACGGCCCAGTTGATGAACAAGGTCACGCCGATACCGCGCCAGTAGGTGCCGACCTGCGCCAGAGACCGGAAATCGATCTTAAGCAGCATCGGAATGATCATCAGCCAGATCAGGATCGCGACGGGAATGTTCACCTTGGCGACCTCGGCCGCGCCGATGATCTGAAAGAGACCGGGCATGAGATGGCCGAGGGCGACACCGGCGATGATGCACAGGAATACCCAGATGGTCAGATAACGCTCGAACGTGGACATCAGGCGGACTTTCCTTGCGGCGACGTCGAACCTTCCATCGCACCGATCTGGCGAAGCTTGGTCTCAAGCGCCATGTGATCGAAGGATGCCAGCGGCAGGCTGACGAACGCCGCGATCCGGTTCTTGAGGAAACGCGCGGCCTGAGCGAAGGCGCGCTGGATCTCGATGTCCGAGCCAGCGACGGCGGCGGGGTCTTCGACACCCCAATGGGCGGTCATCGGATGGCCGATCCAGACCGGGCAGGCTTCGCCGGCGGCGCTGTCGCAGACGGTGAAGATGAAATCCATCTGCGGCGCGCCGGGCTCCGCGAACACATCCCAGCTCTTCGACGAGAAGCCCGTCGATGGATAGCCCAGCGCTTCCAGCTCCTTCAGGGCATGCGGATTGACTTCGCCCTTCGGCTGGCTGCCGGCGGAGAAGGCTTTGAATCGTCCGCCGCCCTCCTTGTTGAGAATGGATTCGGCGAGAATAGAACGAGCGGAATTGCCCGTGCAGAGGAACAGCACGTTGTAGGTCTTGTCGGTCATGGTCGTGGTCCGTGGTTAGGCCGGCGGCCGGGTGAGCCTCATGATGGTCGCCGACGATGGGCAGATGGAGGAAAGCTGACGGGTCGCCAACACGGCTGCGGGAACGCTGTCCCGCTGGAATTCAGAAAATCCGATGCGCGTGAAGAACGGCGCTGCACTCGTCGTGGCAAGGAAGACGTCGCCGGCCTGATCGAGACCCGCCACCGCCCGCTCGACCAAAACGCTTCCCAGTCCTTGCCCCCGATGATCGGGAAGCACGACGACCGAACGGAGGAGAAAATCGTCGCCGCAGCGCTCAACACCGATGAAACCGACAGCCCTGCCGTCCGATGACTGCGCCCTGAAGAAGGTGCGACCATGATCCTCGATGTCGTCGGTGGGCAGATGCGCTTCCGTCAAGGCTGCCTTGAGGCCAGCGTCGTTGCCCTCAATCTGCTCCAACCTGATCGCGCTCATAACACCTTCGCCTCCGGGGCGCAGCACGGCGTCAACTCGGCGATGAGCGGAGCGCAAAGCTCCGTCGATCCGCCGCAGCAGTCTTTGAGGAGGAACAGCGTCAGCTCGCGCAAGCCATTGAGGTCGGCCCGGTAGATGATCGATCTGCTCTGCCGCTCGCTCGTCACCAAGCCTGCCCGCGAAAGCGTTGCGAGATGCGCCGACATGGTGTTTTGCGGTACATCGATAAGGCGGGCGAGTTCGCCGGCCGGGATGCCATCGGGTTCGTGCCGCACCAGAAGCCGGAAGGTCTCCAGTCGCGTGGTCTGTGCCAAGGCGCCGAGCGCTGCGATTGCTGTGATATTATCCATATATCCAGAATATCGGATATGTTTTCGATGTCAAGACGAATCCGGGCCTCGACGTCCGGCGGATAAAGGTCGAGAACGGCTGCTACGAGGTCTATGCGATCGATGCCAAGGGCGCCAAGGTCGAGACGATCTTCAATCCGCAGA
Organism: Roseateles sp. XES5; assembly: GCF_020535545.1. NCBI lineage: Bacteria > Pseudomonadati > Pseudomonadota > Betaproteobacteria > Burkholderiales > Sphaerotilaceae > Roseateles > Roseateles sp. XES5. Next base: position 80,826 of record NZ_CP084755.1, on the reverse strand, counting down.
CCGGTGAACCGGTCGGCTCGGAAGGAGCGGAATGATGGCGCCACTCTCCCGAACCAGCGGGGCGGGGGAAAGCGTCAAGGTGTGGGACCCGCTCGTGCGGGTCTTTCACTGGTCGCTTGTCTGCCTCTTCGTTTTTTCCTTCGTTACCGGCGACGAATGGAAGAAGGCTCATATCCTCTCCGGCTATGCCATCGCAGGGCTGATCGCCCTGCGCCTGGTCTGGGGGCTGCTCGGGCCGCATCACGCCCGCTTCGCCAACTTCCTCTATTCTCCTCCGACGATCCTAGCGTTCCTCCGTGACAGCCTCGCCTTCCGCGCCAAGCGGTATCTCGGCCACAATCCGGCGGGGGGCGCGATGGTCGTCCTGCTGCTCGTTGCGGTGTCCGGTATCGTGACCACCGGCTACATGATGACCACGGATGCCTATTGGGGTGTCGGCTGCGTGGAGGATACGCATAAGCTCCTGGTCTATTCGACCATCGGGCTGATTGCCCTGCACATCGCCGGCGTCGTCTTCGCCAGCGTCGAGCACCGGGAAAACCTCGTGCGCGCCATGGTGACGGGAAGGAAGCGCCGCGAAGGTTGATGTGCGGCTGTCTATATGGCATGTATTTAGAATTATTCTAAATACATGCCTGACGTCATAATGCAACCACAGTAGATCTGCTGAAATCGGAGATGTTATGCGCGCCGTTCACAAGGAAAGCCACCTCATCGAACGTATCGGCTGGCTCCGCGCGGCGGTGCTGGGCGCCAATGACGGGCTGATCTCGACGTCGAGCCTCATCGTCGGTGTCGCGGCGGCGACCGCGGCATCGCAGGAAATCCTCGTCGCCGGTGTCGCCGGTTTGGTGGCCGGCGCGATGTCGATGGCGGCGGGGGAATATGTCTCCGTCAGCTCGCAAGCCGATACGGAACAGGCCGACATGGCGCGCGAGCGCCACGAGCTGGCCACCCAGCCGGAGGCGGAGCTGGCCGAGCTTACCGCGATCTACGAGCAGCGTGGCGTCTCACCGGATCTTGCCCGCCAGGTTGCCGAACAAATGATGGTGAAGGACGCCTTCGAAGCCCATGCACGGGACGAACTCGGCCTGTCGAGCCAAGTAATGGCGCGGCCTGTCCAGGCGGCGCTGACATCGGCGGTGACCTTCGCGACGGGCGCGGCCCTGCCGCTGGCGGTCGCCCTGCTGGCGCCGTCGGGAACGGTCGTCTGGGCTGTGTCCGTTGCCTGTCTCATCGGGCTTGCCGTCCTCGGCGCGATCGGCGCGCGTGCCGGTGGTGCTGGCATCTGGAAGCCGACCGTCCGGGTCGTCTTCTGGGGCGCGGTCGCCATGGCGTCGACCGCAGCCATCGGCGCGCTTGTCGGCCGGGCGGTCTGATCATGAAACGCCTGTCGTTCGATACGCCCACGGTGATGTCGCTGCTGACGGTGCTGGGCATGGTCCTCGCCACGGCTGGAACCTGGCCGCCGGCCGAGGGGCTTGCCGTCCTGCGCTGGCCGGGGCTGGCGCTCGTCTATCTCGCCGGCGGACTGCCGGCGACGGGGAGCGCGCTTCTGGCCCTGTGGCGGCAGCATGTCCTCGATATCGACCTCCTGATGGTGGTTGCCGCGGTTGCCGCGGCCGTCGTCGGAGCGCCGTTCGAAGGTGCGGTGCTACTGACGCTGTTCAGCGTGTCGACAACGCTCGAGCATCAGGCGCTCGGCCGCGCGCGCCGCGCCGTCGAGGCGCTAATGGCGCTTCGTCCCGAAACGGCGTTCCGCAGGCAGGCCGATGGCTCGGTGCTGGAGGTTCCCGCAGCGGAGCTTGCCGTCGGGGATGTCGTGATCCTGCGGCCCGGCGCCCGCGTGCCGGCCGATGGCGTCATCCTGCTGGGACGTGGTGGCATCGACGAGGCCAATATCACCGGCGAATCCATGCCCGTTTCCAAGGAGCCGGGCCAGCAGGTGTTCGAGGCCACCGTCAATCTGGACGGCATTCTGGAGGTGGAGGTCGCAAGAACGATCGGCGATAGCACGATCGCCCGCATGATCCGGCTGGTCACGGAGGCCCAGGAGGCCAAGGCCCCCTCCGAGCGTTTCAGCGCCTGGTTCGGACAGCGTTATACCGTCGCGGTTCTCCTCGGCGCCGCTCTCGCCTTCGCCGTTTTCTATGGGGTCGGGCGCGATTGGGAGCAGGCGCTTTATCGGGCCGCGACGCTGCTGGTCGCCGCCAGCCCCTGCGCGATCGTCATATCGGTACCGGCGGCGATCCTGTCGGCGCTTTCGGCGGCCGCGCGCGGCGGCGTTCTGTTCAAGGGCGGCGGCGCGCTCGAAACGCTGGCCGCCGTCAATATCTTCGCCTTCGACAAGACCGGCACCCTCACCAACGGCCGGGCGGCCGTGACGCGGATCGTCGCGCTGGACGCGGACGAATGCGGCTTCCTGTCGTTGCTCGCCGGGCTCGAAGCCCATTCCGAGCATCATGTCGCGGCGGCCATCCGCCGGGAGGCGGCTGCACGTGGCATCGCGCCGGCGCATGTCGTGGATGTCAGCGCGCGCCCAAGCGCAGGGATCGTCGGGTCGGATGCGCTTAGTGTCCTCTGGGCCGGCAATCTTCATCTCGTTCGGGACATGGGGGCGTCGGTTGATCACGCCCGGCTTCGGGAACTGACCGACAGCGCCGAGACCGTCGTCTATCTGGGACGAGGACCGGCTGTCCTCGGCGCCGTCGGAGTGGCGGACGAGGCGAGGGCGAGCTCGGCCCCGGCGCTCGCCGCGCTGCGGGCCGGCGGCGTGCGCCGCATCGTCATGATGACCGGAGACCGCCGGCCGGTGGCCCTGCGGATTGGCGGGCAGCTCGGCCTTGCTCCCGACGAGATCCACGCCGAAATGCTGCCGCAAGACAAGGTGCGCCATGTGGGGGACCTGGCGAGCGGCGGCGCGGTGGCCTTCGTCGGCGACGGCGTCAATGACGCGGCCGCTCTTGCCCGCGCCGATGTCGGCATCGCCATGGGCGCGGCCGGCTCGGATGTCGCCCTTCAGGCCGCCGATGTCGCCCTATTGTCGGAAGACATGAAGAAGCTGGCCGATGCGCAGCGTCTGGCACGACGGACCGCCGCGATCATCCGGCAGAACCTCGTCGTCGCGATCGGCGCCATGCTGGTGCTGGTAACGGGCGGGTTGTTCTTCGATCTGCCGCTGCCGCTGGCGGTGGTCGGACATGAAGGCGGGACCGTGCTCGTGGTCCTCAACGGCTTGCGGCTGTTGTCGGATCCGATCCGGCGGCCAGTGGACAGGGCCGCATCCGTCCGTGCGCTGGAGGACGGGTTGGCGACGTCGCCACCGGTTGCGGCCACGTCGCCGGCCGACACGCCGGTATAGGCGCCGGCCGCGTTCTGCGGATCAACAGGACAGGAAGCGGGTGCGCGTGTTCTCTTCGAGAAGCAGACCCGTGATTCCGCCGAACACCCATTCCCGCAGGCGGCTGTGACCATAGGCGCCGGTGACGACGATATCGGCGTCGCTTTCGTCGACGAATTGCAGAAAGCCGATCGTTTCGTCGGCGCTTTTGATCATCTGCGGCCTGGCTTTTACATTGTGCCGGGCGAGATAGGAAACGATATCGGCGAGGCTCTGCCTCTCGGCCGGTGCGGGCTCCGGGGAAACGGAAACGACGGCGACGTCATAGGCGACCGATAGCAGGGGAAGTGCATCGGCAATCGCGCGGCGGGCCTCACGGGTGTCCTTCCAGCCGATGACGATCTTTCTTGTCGCAATCGCGTCCCGGTCCCTCCCGACCACCAGCAGCGGCCGGCCGGCGCGCAGGACGATGGCCGCCGGGTCCGCGCGCTCTTCGGCCGCCATCAATACGAGATCGGCGATACGGGCGGCGGCCACGACCGCCTCGGTCGGCGCCATTGTTTCGCCGCGCCATTCCGCCTCGATCCTGTTTGCCGCCAGATGGAGGAACGCGGCGCGGGCCTCCTCCATGCGCTCTGCGAGCGTTTCGGCGGCGCAAAGCCCGACGAGCCGCGCGCCCGAGCGGGATGCCAAATCGATGGCGGCCTCCGTTATCGGCTCGAACGGCCGGTCGATATCGAGATTGACGAGAATGGATCGATAAACCACGCGTAGATTCCTTCCGGTCCAGGTAAGCGGTCGGAAGCATAGCGCCGATAGCGCGGTAGATATTGATCCTGGTCAAGTATCGCGTAGGGCCTGCCAAAGGGCCGGGTCAGCCGCCCCGTTCCGCCTCCGGAGGCCTTACCTCGGATTGCGAGCATGCGCTCCACGTTCGCCGAGAGGATCGGGGGCAGGAACGGCCGCAGAAGTTCCAGCCGGGCGACGATTGCACCGTGAGCGGGTCCAGCAATTTCCCCGACGCCCCGGTGAAGACGGACACGTTTTAACGGGCCATTGCAAAGATTTTGGGCGCTCCTATCTCTTGCTAGAGATCGTTGGAGACACCCGCGATGAAGACCATCCCTATCGAAACTCTCATTTCCGACGCGGCTGAAATTATGTTGCCGCGGCGGTGCGCCAAGGCAACCCGACCGGCTGTGGCCTGTATCTGCTGCGGAAACGCTGATCGGGCAATGGACGACGACGGGTGCGGCATCTGCGATGCTTGCCTCGATGCGCCGCTGCAGGCGATTTGTAATCTGGAAGGATTTGATTTGCCGGAAGTCTTTCCTCATTTATCGCGGCGACGGTAGCCGTCGCGCGTTCGCAACCATACGGTTCGGAAGGGCGCTCTCCGAATGGGTCGAGCGCCCTTCGGCATTACTGGAAGGTGCGCCCGGCGGATCATGCGGGTCGCCGCGAGCGTTCCATCTGATTACCTCTCGCCTATCATTTCGATACCGCCGCGAAGCTCCACCACGAATATGTCCGGCGGCTCGGTGTCTTCGACGCGGACCTCGCGGGCGGGATAGGCATGGCTAAGCGGGAAGGACAGGCACATCAGCCGACGTGCTGCACGGACAGGGCACGGGCGGAAGCGGCCTGATCAGCGATTTTGCGGAGACGGAAGGGTCGAGCCAGTCCGCCCAGGTGTTTCGCTCAAGGATCACGATTTGCCGATCGTGGTAGGGAGCGATATCGGGGCCGGGCGGCATGGTGAAGGCCTCACCGACCTAATCGGTGGCCCGCCAGATGCCGACAATAGCAAAGATCAGCTCCGCGATCTTGCGAAATAGCCACTAATCCTTGCGTTTTTTTTGCCTTTCTCGGCCGGTTCGGTGAACTCAGTTATGCGGACCCCCTTTGTTTTTCCCGCGGCGTTTTTGGCGAGGTCCGCCTTGCGAAGCCTTCAATTCTACCTCAGCGCGGCGGGCCTCGATAGCAAACCATCGCAATTTTGGCGCCCGCGAGCCACTAATGCCGCCACACCTTCACTGCGGAGATCAGCAAGATGATCGCTAGGGCTGGCAGCAGTACCGCGTTCGGAACGATCCCGAGAAGCAAGCCGCCGACAAAGGTGCCGACAATCGAACCGGCAGCCATGATCAAGAGAAAGGCCTTGTTGCGGCTGATAACAGAGAAGCTCCGATCACGGCTATAGCGAGTGAACCCGACCAGCATGGTTGGCAGGCTTATGGCAAGCGAAAGGCTGCCACCGAGCTTGATGTCCGCTCCAAAGAGGAGAACCAGTGTCGGGATCAGTAGTTCGCCGCCCGCTACTCCCAGCAGTGATGCGACGATGCCTATGATGAAGCCGGCGAAAACACCCGCGATGAGCTGGCTGACGCCGGTCAACATCGGTTGGCCGGCTGTCGCGTCGTGCCCGAACACCAGGACGATCGCGATTGCCACGAGCATGATGGCGATAACCTTGTAGAGCGTCTCCGACCGCAGCTTTGTCGCCCAGCCTGCGCCGAACCAGGCGCCGATCAGGCTTCCGGCGAGAAGATTGAGGACGATCGGCCAATTGTCGGCGACGGCGCTGAACGGAACGGTTCCTGCCCGAAAAGGAAGCGCGGTCGCAACGACCACGAGGCTCATCGCTTTGTTGAGGATGACAGCCTCAAGCGCTGCAAAGTTGAAGAGCCCGATCAGGATTGGGAGGCGGAACTCCGCGCCGCCGAGCCCGATGAGTCCTCCAAGAGCGCCAATAATCGCGCCAATTGTGAATTAGCCCCGAAAGGCTCTCGTGTCGCCCCCCAATTTGAACGGACAGTTGGCATAAGCAGAAAGGCATAGCGTCTGAACGCTGCAACCTGCGTATGTCGGAGCGTTGGACCCAAGGTAGCACCTTGTCTGTAGCGCCCATTATTCCCGGCGTCGTGAGTGGAACGCCACGCACAGAGGCACCGTGGCGGACATTGTGATCAAGCCATCGTCGGCCCCCAGCTTCGGTAGAAGATGTAGCCAGCGACGACGAAGATGAGCGCCGCGAACAGACGGTTGAGTGTGTTCTTGTAGCCACTCAGTCGAGTTGCCAGCCTCATTCCGAGGATGCCGCCTGCGATGCCTCCACCGATGAACTCCGTTGCAAGCCACCAGTCCACCAGCCCGGATGCCGCATAGTTCAGCGCGGTCGCCAGTCCGAAGGCGCCGACGGACAGAAGCGACGTGCCGATCGCATTGATCATCGGCATGCCGGTTGCCAGCATCAGACCTGGCACAATCAGGAACCCCCCGCCGATCCCGAAGAAGCCTGACGCCGCTCCGGCGGCCAGCGCCACGGCTGCTGTGACAAAGCACATCTTAAGGTCGATCGGCCGGCTTTCGACCGACGGCGGCTTCCTGGGCTTAAGCATCAGGGCGCCGACGACGACCATCAGAATGCCGAACAGGAGAATCAGTCGGTCTCCGTCCATCGCCTTTCCGAGGCTGGAGCCTGCTAGCGCGCCGAGGACGCCGAGCGCTGCAAACACCGCGGCGCACCGCCACCAGACGTGTCCCTTGATTGCGTGGCTCGTAAAGTTCGCGAAAGCGTTGACCGAAACTGCAAGCGCACCGGTTCCAATCGCGACATGAGGCTGCGCGACTCCGACGACGTAGAGGAGGAGCGGGGTCGCCAGGATCGAGCCGCCGCCGCCGAGAAGGCCGAGCATGAAGCCGACGATCCCGCCGGAGCCGACAGCCGCTAGAACGGAACCAATCATGTTCTTCTGCTCCACGCTCTGTCGTAGACTGCCATACCGATTAACATGGCGGCGACGAACAACACCGTTTGTGGGATGCCAACCGATAGGGAGGCGACTGCAGGGCCGGGACAGAAGCCGCCGATCCCCCAGCCAATTCCGAACAAGGCCGATCCGATGAGCAGCGGCGCGTCGATCTTCCGGGTCGTGGGCACATGGAAACTGTCGTCGAAGGTGGGATGGCGCATCTTCTTCATCACCTGAACGCCGATGAAGGCGACAGCGACGGCGCCGCCGAGGACGAAGGCAAGACTTGGATCCCAGTTGCCGAAGACGTCAAGGAAGCCTCGGACGCGAACCGGATTGAGCATGCCCGAAAGCGACAGGCCGAAGCCGAAGACGATGCCGGATAAGAGGGCGGCGCCGAACTGATAGATGGTCCTGTTCATAGTCCGAAACCTCGTAGAATGGCGACCGCGACCACGCCCGCGGACAGGAATGTGGCAACGGCCACCATCGATCGCGGCGACAGGCGGGCAAGCCCGAGCACGCCGTGTCCGCTGGTGCAGCCGGATCCCATCCGCGAGCCGAAGCCGACCAGCAGTCCGGCCACGATGATCAGCGGCCAGGCTGTGATGATCTCAACAGTCGGCCAGCCACCAATGACCAGCAGGTAGACGAGCGGCCCGAGCAGGAGGCCAAGAACGAACGCAAGATTGGTGGTCAGGCCGACGCCTTGAGCCAGACGCCCGACAATGCCGCTGATGCCGGCAATCCGGCCGTTCAAGAGCAGGAGCATGACCGCGGAGGCGCCGATCAACATGCCGCCGCTCAGCGACTGGAAATAGATGCTCATGTCTCTTCCTTTACGCAGAAGATGTCATAGAGGGCGGAGACCAGCTGTGCGGCTTTCTCCTCGGTCAGGCGGTAGAAGATCTGCTTTCCCTCCCGCCGGGTTTCGACGATGCCAGAGCTCCGCAGCACGGTCAGATGCTGCGAAAGATGCGGCTGATGGACGTCAAGCTTTTCCTCGAGTTCGCCGACCGAGAACTCGCCCTCGACCAGCGTGCATACGATCATCAGACGCGCCTGGTGGGACAACGTCTTCAGAAGATCGGCGACGGCTCCGGCTCGGCCCGCCATCTCGGCGGGAGAGAGCCGCGCCTTCATCATTTTCTCTGAGTCGGTGCTCATTCCCATGCGGCTCCCTGCAATGCGTCGAGCGGAAACTTCAGGTAGCGCTTGCCGTTCGCTTCCGGCTCCGGCAGTCGCCCACCGCGGATGTTCACCTGCAGGGCATGCAGGATGAGCTTCGGCATGGGCAGCGTCTTGTCACGCTTCGTCCGGAGCGTCACGAACTGTTCTTCTGTCACGCCAGCAAGATGCTCGTTGAATTTCTTCTGCTCGGCCACGGTGCTTTCCCAGCGCGGAGCACGGCCGTCCGGCTGGTAGTCGTGTCCGGTGAAGATGCGTGTCTCGTCCGGGAGAGCGAGGATATCCTGAATCGACTTCCATAGGATGCGGACATCACCGCCGGGGAAGTCGGCGCGCGCCGTGCCGCTGTCGGGCATAAACAGCGTGTCATGAACGAAGGCCGCGTCGCCGACCACATAGGTGATCGAGGCAAGTGTATGCCCTGGCGAGAACATCACCTTGGTGTCGATGGAGCCGACCTTGAACGTCTCACCATGTGCGAAAAGCCGGTCCCATTGCGAGCCGTCGATCGCTAGCTCAGGCCAGTTGTAGATCTCCTTCCAGAGCTTCTGAACATCGACAACGCGTTCGCCGATCGCGGTTCTGCCACCGGTCTTCTCCTTCAAATACTGGGCCGCGGAGAAATGGTCGGCATGTGGGTGGGTATCGAGGATCCACTCCACCGTCAGGCCATTCTCCCGGACATAGTCGAGGATCGCGTCGGCGTTTATGGTGCCAGTGGCTCCGGCCTTCTCGTCGAAATCGAGCACTGGATCGATGATGGCGCACTTGCCCGTCGCTGGATCGGACACAACATACTGGACGCTCCAGGTGCGCCTGTCGAAGAAGCCCATCACCTTCGGGCGACGCGTTGCGTTCTGCTCGAGCCATGCCGCAGCTGCACTAGTGTCGAAGCCGTTGGCTCGTCCGAATTCGACGACGTCCTCAGCAGCCATCCGGCCGTCGAGGACCTCCCCGATCAGGTACAGGCTGAGAGATCTCGTGCCGGACTTGCAGTGTGCGAAAACCGGTCCGCCGGAGTCGTCGAGCGCCTTCTGGAACGACCGCACGTCCGCTTCGGTGATCGTGCCGAGCGTGACAGGAACGAAAGAGTAGGACAGGCCGCAATGCTCGCCCGCCTGTTTTTCGGCGTCCGTTCCCGGCTGGAGAGCGTCTTCGGCGTCCGGTCGGTTGTTGATCAGCGTCGTGAACCCCAAGCTGCGCAGGGACCGAATGACGTCGACGCTCGGCTGCGGCGAGACCGATAGCTTCTCAGAAATCTTGATGGCAGACATGCCTGACTCCATGTTTCGATACATTATACAATATAATATAATATATAATGAAGAAATTACAACGGGGTTCGATGACCAGATTGTCGCAGCGGGTTGTCGAGAATGTGCACCGGCCTACACCTGACGGCGTTGTGAGTTGCTCCGACTACTATGAGGCCTGCAGCACGCTGAAAATGCTGTCATTGTTTCGCGAGCGATATAAGCCGCGGTTCCATAATAGAACTTATGTGATGTTATGACATTTCTACGGTCGAGATTTAGTTGGTATTTGGTTAGTCCTCCGGCGGCAAGCAGTAGGCGGCCAGTATTGTCTCGCCGGCGCGCGAAAACGGGAGTATGCCCTCCAGTTTAAGGAAATCCCCGGTTGTCGAATGTTGCTATGTTTCAAAAGCAGAAGTTGCTAGCATGAACGATGATATCGAAGCTTGACCATCGAGAGCGCGTTCAAGGTGATTGTCCCCGAACTAAAACGTGACATAAAAGCTCAGGGCTTTGCTCTATTCTCTCAATTGGAGCCCAATCTGGACACCATCGACGTCGCAGATGCGCTTGGGACTCCATTGACACCGTGGGCAGGTGGTCTCGTGCAAACCCTTCAACCGAAGGCAACATCGACACCAAATACCTATAGCGGTAATTTTGGGCTGGACCGCTTCCCCTTTCACACCGATCTTGCGCATTGGCGCGTGCCACCCCGCTATCTGATCCTTCGTTGCAAAGTGGGCTATCGAGATGTCCCGACGCTAATGCTGGACGGCCGGACGCTTACCGAGGACATCAGCCGTAACGTGCTGGCTCGTGCCATCTTTAAGCCGCGCCGACCGCGAAATGGGACTTTCGACCTCCTGCCACTCCTTCAGGCAGGTGCCGATGGCGATAGCCTTCTCAGATGGGATGAAATTTTCCTGAAGCCGGCAAGTCGGATAGGAGAGACTGCAGATGCCGCGGTCCGTTCCTGGTTAGCAGAAGCAGAGCCTCTTTCGGTGTCCCTGCAGCTGCCAGGGGATACGCTTGTTATCGACAACTGGCGGATGCTCCATGCCCGCTCGCCCATCCCTTCGGGGCGGGAGGATCGATCCATTGAACGTGTATATTTGGGAGCGCTTAATTGAAACAGACCGTTACGCCAGGCCCAACTCCAGCGACCTGCGATCCAGAAGCGCTCTACGCGAAAGCGGAGCGGTACATCCAGCATATGGATACCTATAATAGCGATGAATGGGAATATGCGCTCTGGTCGAGCCTCGCTCTCGAATTCCTCGCCCGGGCCGCCCTTGCCAATATCAGCCCGGCGCTTTTGGCGGACACCGATCGAAGTTGGTCAAGCCTATACCACGCGCTCGGCTTTACCCCGTTCGAAGAGAAATTCTCGCCCAAGTCGATCGCAATCACCGAGGTCTTTAAACGCCTTTCTGCGATTCTGCCCGAGTTCACAAAGGAGCATGAAAGCTTCGGCGTCGTGCATACAGGCAAGCGCAATGCCGAGCTTCATTCCGGAGACCTCGCATTCGAAGGCGTAAAGGGATCGAGCTGGCAGCCTCGCTTTTACCAGATATGTAACGTTCTCCTGACCTCCATGGGTGGGACGCTGCCAGAGTTCCTCGGTGAGGACGAAGCCAAGGTCGCGAAAAAGCTTATCGAGGCAGCGGCCGATGACAGCGCAAAAGCCGTCAAAGGTGATGTCGAAGCCCACAGCAAGGTATGGAAAGGCAAGCCCGAAGGAGAACGCTTGACGCTCCAGGCGCAAGCGGAGATTTGGGCGACGCGCCATAACGGCCATCGCGTCGACTGTCCTTCCTGTTCCTCGACAGCGTTGGTCGTCGGCGAACCCGTTGCACCTCCGACACAAAAGCTCGACGACGGGGAAATCATCGAAACACAGGAATATCTTCCAAATCAGTTCGAATGTGTCGCATGCAGCCTAAAGATAAATGGGCTCTCGCGCCTAGCTGTCGTCGGTCTGAGTGACCGCTATAAGAAGACCCAAGTCTACGACGCAGCCGAATACTATACACCCGAGGACGACTGGTCGCGCTACGAGGACGATAACAACGAGCGTTGATCCATTCGGACTGTGGCGGAAACCACAACTCTTCGCTTTAAGGAGTTCTGTCTAGCGAGGATATGAAAAGCAGGATATGATAATATCCTCGAAAGGATATGCTGTCATGCCGCTCTATATCAAAGACCCCGAGGTCGACCGGCTCACGGAAGAGCTTATCAGCATCACCAAATCCAGCAAGGTGGATGCGGTCAAGGACGCTCTGAAACACGAGATCGCAAAACGCCGGGCCGCTTTGCCGGTCCGCGAGCGGCTGGCAAAGTCCCTCGCAATGGCCCGCGAAGTCGGACCCTTTGCGCCTGGCGATCACAAGCAGGAAACCGATGAAATGTGGGGCGAAGACTGATGCTCTTTATCGATGCCTCGGTCGTTGTCGCCATTCTCGCGGCGGAGGAGGATGCCGCTACCTCGATCGATCGGCTTGAGGAGGATGGCGGCCCCTATTACATCTCGGCGGTCGTGCGCATGGAGGCGACCTTGTCGCTCACGCGCCGGCTCGCCGAAGCTTCTGGTCGTGACAGGCCGGCCACATCCGAAATGATGGAAAAGGCGCGGCGCCTTGTCGACCAGTTCATATCCGACCTCGACTGCAAGGAGGCGATGATTTCTGGCGACGTGGGCGCCAAAGCCCTCGATGCCGCGCAGCTGTTCGGCAAGATCATGAACCATCCCGCCAAGCTGAACATGGGCGACTGTTTCACCTATGCTTGCGCACGGGCTTACCGAACCCGCATTGCGTACAAAGGCGACGACTTCACCCACACCGATCTCGGCTGGCACAGCCACTAGAGGCGACCGCGCTATCTCACCGGCTGGCAGATGAGCGGCCGAAGCTCCTGCACGATCACGCCGGCCTTCGGCGATAGCATCGCACCGATCCAGTTGTCGGAAAATGTCCCCGCCGCATCGGCCGGCGACAGCCAGATGACCTCGTTTGTATCGAGTTCGATTTTCACCTCGCTGCCGATAGGGCTGCCAGCGACGATCTGCACATAGTGGCGCTTGATCGAATGGGTCTTTCCTTCTGGGTCGACCAGTTGGTTCTCGCGATAGGCTATCTGGATCTTGCCGCCCTCCCCGCTCGACGCGCAATCGGTCGCTCGCTCGCATCGAATGACCGAGGAAAATGTGCAGGACCAGGTGAAACCGCCACGCCACATCGGATTGTCCGCAGCCCATGCGGTTGACGCTGTGAACACCAGCGCCGACATCAGCCGATATTTCAAAATTCGCCATCCCACAATTGGCTCGAACGCAAAGTTCGAGCCGTGAATATGATGGATGACGATAAATTATAATTTACGTCGTGCGCAACGATATCATTGGGGCAATCGAGGCGGAGGTAACCGCGAGATTCAACTGTCGTCCGATTTCATCCCGAGCATCAGATCTTGCAGAGGCACCTTTAGATTGGTGCTGATCCGCGTGATGACCTGAAGGGACGGATTCGCCGTAGCGTCGAGAATCCTAAAATAATAAGGCGTGGTGATCTCGCAAAGCTTCACCAACTCCTTCTTCGTCAGGCCGCGCTTCTCCCGCTCACGCTCCATGACGATCGCCATGTTTCGCAGGATCATCGTCCCAAGGTCTGTATCGGCCTTCTTGCGTTTGCTCGGTGCCATAGGATAAACTATAGTTTACTCGTTCGTGTTTTTGATGAGAGAGTTGCCGATGTCAGCCAACGCCACGCCTGCCAACGTCATCGCCGGAATCCTTCTGGCGGCCGTCGTCCTGCCCACGCCCGCTACAGCGAGCGAATGGGGCTGCGAGGTTCTGTTGTGTGCTTCGTCTTCCAACCCGTCCTGGAGGGGCGTGCCCGCCTGCCATCCGCCGATGAACCGGCTGATCTCCGCGATGAAGAAACCGGGCTTCGACTGGCCGATCTGCCCGGAAGGAGGAACGAGAGAGCCGGGCTATCAGAGATATGCGGAGTGCCCGGAGGGCTATCAGGTCGGGAGCAGCAGGGACCGCAACGGCTTCGCCAGGGAAGGCGATCTGTGCGTCAAGACAGTCAACGTTTGCCAGGGCAATACGCACGGTCTCTATAACTCTGATCGGCAGCGGAGCTGCATACAAACGGTCTCCATGTCTCGACCGCTCAGGTCAGAGCCTTACTTCTTCGACATCAAGAATGACACCTCTGGCCAAACCGAGCGGCATTGGTTCGAGTTGCACAAATAACCGGATTTCAGCGGTTAAGGAAGGTTTAAATCCATGCGAACTGTCAACCGGCACACCCTGCTTGGCCACGTCGGCAACATTATAAAGCTCAAGAATGTGCTAAAGGTGAACATCGCCACCAATCGCGAATGGCAGGCCGACGGCGATCGAAAAACCGCCACCGACTGGGCACAGGTGACGATCCTCGACAGGAAGCAGGCCGAGTGGATCGAAGAAAATGTCGGGCCGGGCGATCTCGTCTATGTCGAGTCCCGGATCTCGAATTCCAGCTACGAGCGCGACGGGGAACAGGTTTACACCACCGACGTCATCGCGCAGCTCTTTAATCTCCTCTCGAAGAAACCATCCTGACCGCAATTTGTCGGCCACCGCCCGTTCCGGTCGGCCGCGCTCTATGCGAAGCACGAAGCCGGCCTTCGGCCGTCTCCGCCGATCCCGGTGACGATCGCTTGTCCAGTCGGTGGCTATGCCCCCGGCACTGAGGCCCGGCGACGGGCCGCATCACTGTTTCCGCCCCATGACAGCGCCGGCCGTTCGGATCAAGGGGCAGGCGCGGCGGAGCCGCTTGTCGCGCCGGCAAAAAAAACGGCTTTCCGCCTGCGGCCGAACCTTCCGTTTTTTCCCCGTCACGACCCCTTGACCCGACCGGCCGTCGCCGCAGGGCGGGCTTTCGCCCTCCCCGCTCCGTCCGGGGGAATGTCAGAGGCCATTCCCCCGGAAAGACCGGGGAGGCTTCGCCCAAGGGGGCTTCCCCTTCGGGAAACGGGGAAAAACAGGAGACAGACAATGAGCATCTACACCGAGACCGCCCGTTTCGACACCGGCCGCGCCTTGACCGAAACCGAAATGCGCCGCATCGCGCCGTCGATCTTTGCCGTGACCGCCCATGAGAGCCGGTCCGAGCGTTTCAAACCCATCCCGACCATCGAGGTGTTGCGCGGCCTCATGAACGAGGGATTCATGCCGGTCGGCGCCAAGCAGTCCCGCAGCCGCACCGAAGGCAAGGCCGATTTCACCAAGCACCTTATTCGAATGCGCCGTGTCGATGACGGCAAGGTCTATAATGTCGGCGATACCGTCTGCGAAATCCTCCTGAAGAACGCCAATGACGGCACCAGCGCCTACGAACTGATGGCCGGGCTTTTCCGGGTGCGGTGCCTCAATTCCCTCGTGACGCAGACCGGCACCATCGACGCCATCAAGGTCCGCCATTCCGGGGACGTGCAGCACAAGGTCATCGAGGGAACCTATCGCGTTCTCGGTGAGGCCGAACGCACCCTTGCCGCTCCGCAGGATTGGTCGACCATGCGCATGAACCCCGAGGAGGCGAGAATTCTGGCAGATGCCGCCCATGTTCTCCGCTTTGGAGACAATGAAGGCGAGACGACCACGCCGATCAAGCCGGAGCAGTTGCTTGTCCCGCGCCGTCACGACGACCGCGCCAGCGATCTGTGGACGACGTGGAACGTGGTGCAGGAGAACGCGATCAAGGGTGGTTTGCGCGGCGTCGGCCGCGACGATCTCGGCAGGCCGCGCCGTGCAACCTCCCGTGCCGTCAACGGCATCGATCAGGATATCAAGCTCAACAAGGCCCTGTGGCTGCTCGGAGAAAGGATGGCCGCGCTGAAGGCGTAAGCATCGCATCTATTGTTGCTGAAGGGACGCCTGGCCGTAAGGTCGGGCGTCCCTTTGCATTTGCGAAACCGCGAGTTCGGTCAGCTCCGGTGGCCGTGTGCCTGCCCCTCGCCGCATCGAGCGGCGCGGTCCAGGACGAAGGGCGCCCCAAAGCCCCGCCCCTCGAACTCCCTTCCCGCCCATAGCTATTAGGATTTCGAGGACAAACCGTCCCGATCGCCCACCTTGTCGAGCTGGCCGCGAATATAGGCGTCGATGTAGTCGAAGACTTCCACCGCGCCAGCATCCGTCTCAATCAGGTCGATCGGCCGCCGACCGCCGAGATGGGCGTTTGCTTGGCGCGCCCATTTCAGGATTTCGCCATCGGTGCGCAGCACCGGGCGGGCCATGTCCAGCATTGTCGCGAGATGGTGCGGCTTCGCATACCATGAATGCGGCTTTATGCTCGCACGGCGTCGGCCAGGGACGACATCCGGCAGTTGCGACGCGCGCAGTTCGTCCTCCGTGATATGCCGCCGGACCCAATGGGCCAGCTTTGCCAGCGAGACATTGGCTTCCCGCTCGAGGTCGCCACCAGCGCCAACCTTGCGGGTCGGTATAACCAGGCCGCGGACAATTTGCGGGCAACGCGCCTCCAGCATTTCCAGGGCCGGCGCAAGGTCCGTATCGTTGGTGACGAGCACCACCTGGTCGATCTCTCCGCTCAGGGCGTCATCATAAAGCTGGAGCGCCAGATTCACATCCGACTGCTTCTCCTCCAGCTTCCAGACCTGGATCTTGTCGCAATCGCGCGGCCACCGTTTCGGGTCGTCGGCTGGAACAATATGCTGGTTGGCCTTGTAGAGGGAATAGTGACCCATCACGAAAGAAAGCCGGCCGCCGCAATGCGACGTCAGCGCATTGTGATAGTGGGCCTGCGACGAGACCGAATCCTCGCCCTTGGAAGCACTCTCGATGATCTTGGCGGTGAAATACTTGATCGCGCAGTCCGGATGCAGGGCCATTGTTGCCGGATCGGCTTCCGGCGCCGCGCGATAGAGGATTGTCGGCAGAATTTGCGTCTCGAACAGGCCCAGGACGTCAAGCCATTTGAACGCCGTCTTGCGCAGGCAGCCGTAATAAAGATTGTAGCCGTCGATATAGACGCGTGTTCTTAACGCCGGCACTCCTTGCCCCCAAGACATAAAAAAACCGGCTTGCGCCGGCTTTTTCCCCCCAACCGCCCGGAGCCCATGTCTCTCAGGATGCTGGGTTAGTTGTTAGCTCTCAACATAGTGTCATGGGCCTCGCTCGTCAACCGGTTCTGACCGTCGCCCATGCGTTTGAACCAGCGATTTCGCCGTAATTTCTCGTAAAATAGGCATTTTACAATCAATCTGCAAGCAGTCACCAACTGCCCTGGTCACGGTCGAGAGCCGGAGAATAGGTCAGCGGCGGTTGCGGTCCGTCCGGATGCCGTTGAGCGGGCGTAATCTTACGCTCTATCTTTTGGAGCCTCGACCATGCGTCTTGAAGTGCTCGTAGCCGGCCTGATCATGGCCTTGATCGCCCACAACTGCAAATGCCGAAATCGCGGCGTCTTGTTCAAACGCGGCGAGACATCCTGCCTTCGTGTCGACGGCGGCTCCTATCTCGCGCGCTGCGAGATGAAGCTGAACGTCTCGTCCTGGACCAGGATTCAGGATGGTTGCCCATTGACCAAACGGGTGCTGCCGAGAACGACGCTCGTCAACTAATCGCTGCACCAGGCGGCGTCGGATGCGTTGTGTAGGGCGAAACTAGCCCTCACCGATCGTCTCGATGACCGCGTGGTCCTTGACGATGGCGGCAAAACCATCGTTCAGCAAAGCCATGACCGCCGCGGCCGTCATCGGGACGGTTTCGATCCTTTCCAGGCAAAGCGGGCTATCGTTGGGATCGCGACCGGCGAGCAGATCAGCACGCAATTCCAGCAACGCCTGTTTCGCCATGTCCCTGTCATCGTAGAAATAGGGCGGTACGGAAGGGTCGTCCCAGCAATGTTCACCAGGGCGCGATTTGCCGGTCACGGTATAGAGGATAAGGGTTGGCGCCGTCTCCATTGCAGTCCTCCTTCAGGGTGAAACCCTGTCGTATCGGAGCCTAGCTGCAGGATCGTCGCCGGCAACTCGCAGAAATGCTAGTTGGGCCACCGCCCGTTCCGGTCGGCCGCGCTCTATGCGAAGCACGGAGCCAGCCTGCGGCCGTCTCCGCCGATCCCGGTGACGATCGCTTGTCCGGTCGGTGGCTATGCCCCCGGCACTGAGGCCCGTCGCCGGGCCGCATTTCTGTTTCCGCCCCATGACAGCGCCGGCCGTTCGGATCAAGGGGCAGGCGCGGCACAGCCGCTTGTCGCGCCGGCAAAAAAACGGCTTTCCGCCTGCGGCCGAACCTTCCGTTTTTTCCCCGTCACGACCCCTTGACCCGACCGGCCGTCGCCGCAGGGCGGGCTTTCGCCCTCCCCGCTCCGTCCGGGGGAATGTCAGAGGCCATTCCCCCGGAAAGACCGGGGAGGCTTCGCCCAAGGGGGCTTCCCCTTCGGGAAACGTAAACTCAGGAGACAGACCATGACCGAACTCGCAAACTTCATCCGCATCAACGAAGACAACACGATCAGCGGCAACATTGCCTCGATCTCTTACGACCTCGATATCACCGGCGAGGCCTTCACCAGCACCAACGCAAAAGCGCCGGTCTACCGCCTTTTTGCCAAGTCCCCGCGTGGTCGGCGCATCGAAGTCGGCGGCATCTGGCAGAAGAAGAACCAGACCGGCGGCGACTATCTCAGCCTCTCCGTGAACACCGGCCATGGGCGGCTCAATGCAAATCTTGGCCGCTTTCCCGGTCAGGACGACGAAGACCTGATGGCGGTGATTCCGTGGGACTGATGGCGCGACCGAAACACCTGATGACCCAGGGGGATCGTTCCCCTTCGGCGTACTCGGAAACCTTCGACGACGATTTCAAGGATATCATCATGGATGCCCCCAACATCGACACGCTCGGCGTTGCGCTGGTGGAGAAGGGCTTCGCGCCCAACCTCGCCCTTCTCGACATCAACAATTCCCTGTCGGTCCCGCAAAGTTTCGACATGCCAGCGCCGTGGAGCCTGCCGTCGCGCATGTTCCGCTTTCCAATCGAGGTTTGCCGCCCCGATGACGATCAGCCGCGCACCCTCGGCCTTCGCCATCCCCTCTTGGCCGATCATCCCTACGTTCGGCATGTTGAGACCCGGCTGGGTTTCGAGATCGCGCGCAGCGGCGCGCCGAACCGTCACGGCTATTCCACTGCGCCGACCGCCCGCTGGTGGCATGCAGTCGATCTGGTCATGGCGGGGAAATGGCGCGAATTGCTGGAAACGCGAGAATTTACCGAGCGGGACTGCATCATGCGGGCCGTCGCCTTCGGATGCCGCTATTCCCATCACGAGGACAAGAAGGCATCCGACTATCTCTCCGTCCCAGACGCCCGAAAGGTCATGGATGCAGTCGGTTCGAAAGAACCCGGCGAACGCAGCGCGACGATCCGCACCTTCTCGGCCCCGAGCCTTTGCCGTCAGGAAAAGGGCGCGGAGCATTGGCCGATCAATACCGGCCGCCTGTCGGCGGAGGCCGTGGCATGGGGAATGATTTTCGGCATTGAGGATGGCTGGTTTCGCCATGACCGCGCCGGTTTCCTTCAATGGTCCGAGCTGGGGCGCGAGCGCTATGCAGCAGGCGATAGCGCCTCATATGTGCAGGCAAGCGGTCAAGCCGCCTTCGCCTTCTAGGCACTGGTCCAAGCGAGAAAGGAAAACCCCCATGGGTAAGCAGACCGTTACCATTATCCAGACATTCCGCACCGAACGCCGGATCACCGTGGAGGTCAATGCGGAAGATCACGAAAGCGTCATCGAGAAATTCGAGAGTGGCAGCGCCGAGGTTCCTGTCTTTGACGATCCGAGGTGGAAAACCGAATGGAATTTGCAAAGCGAGGATTACGAATGAGCCGCTATACGATCACCCTCCTGAAAGGCGAGAGAACGGACGACGAGGCTGTCATCGGATTCGACCCGCCGTTGCGCACCTTTTTCCTTCAGGGCTTCGACACGGACGACGATTTCGGCTCGCCGGAAATCTGGCTCGGCACGCTCTTGGAGGAATTCCCGACCTTGGAAGGGGTCATCGAGGCGGCGCGCCGGCAAGGCTACGTGGTTCGCGGCCTTGAGCGCGCCGACATGATTGCGCTTTTGGCGGAGGCGGGTCACGACTATGAGCCTTCCATCGCCGAGAAACTTGGTTTCATCCTGTAGTTCCCCTCTGCCCCGCCATCATCTCGGAGGGGCAGGACCGCTTTTGACCGATGGCGCCCGCATCGAGCGGGCGCGCATCGGTTGGGGGGAGCCCTCGCCCCTCCCCTCGCTCTCCCCTTCCCGCCCAAGCCTCGCAAATCGGCCATGCCTGGCTAGATGCGGGGGGTTCCGGATTCTGGTACAGGGCTAGCTAGAGTCGATTGCGCCTCTCGGCGGACCGCGCAGCTACATGAGTTTAAGCGGACGGGCCGAATCTTAAAAATAGATTCGTTTTGACCCAAAGACTTACGCTATCCGGTCTAGACCGATTTGCGGCGCCGAGCGCGCACACCCCCTTGGCGAGCCTCTGTGGTGTGATATTTTGCGCAGCAAGCAGTCCGGTTCTTTCACGTTTTCTTTTGGTGAAAGGACCAACACGATGAAGCCCCTCAACAAGCTCAATCTCGAAGTCGTCGGCATCAGCGTTGGTGCTGAGGGCTACTTCGCCATCTCCGCCGTTCTCTTGACCTTTCTTTTGGCAGCGGCGGGCTTTTTGGCGGGCCGTAAGCTTGGCTGGTGGTGATGGTTTCCCGCTACCGGAAATCAAAGAGCAGCTTGTCCGCGCTCTTTTCTTTCTGCCTGTTTCCCGATGATGATGCCCGTTTTCCAGCCGCAGCGCCGTGAGGACGGCGCGGCCGCGGCCGCAGCGAGCCGCAGGCGAGCGGAGCAGGCGGAGGAAACCCGCGCTCCCCAATAGCGCCGTAGGGTTTTCCGGAGCCTCGTGGGAAACGGGCGGTTTTCCATGATGGTGATTTTCTTCGGTATCCTGGTGGACCACTGCCCGTTCCGGTTGGGCGCGCTCTATGCGAAGCACCGAGCCAGACTTCTACAGTCTCCGCCGTTTGCCTGTCCCTTGCCGCATCGAGCGGCGCGGGACAGGCGAGGGGTGCCCCGAAGCCCCACCCCTCGAACACCCCTGCCCGCCCAAGAAAAAGCGGAGCGCTGCGAGCGGGCGCAGTCGGTCCCGGCTCGCCCTGCGGGCCGCTATGCTGAGCCTCCTGCGGCTGCGCTCCGTCCGCTCTCGCGCGACGAGAATTCCCGAAATCCCGCCCAAGGGCGGCGCGATGCCACCTCCGATGCTCTTCATCGTCAGAGGACAGCGCCTGCTCGTTTCACATCACGGCGGCGCGTCCCGCGCGCTACGCGCCCCCTCCCCCGGCGCGGCGTCGCTGCGCTACGCCCGCCCGCCCGCCCACAAAGCCACTCGATTTGCGCCATGGAAAGCGTCTGGCCGTAGCAGCCGCGTTCTTGTAGGTTGCCTTTGCCGCGATCTCGTCGTGATACAGTTGCGACAGGTCCAGCTTTTGCGGCACGACGCTTCGGTCGGGACAAATCTGCTTGACCTCATGGATCGACACTACGTTCTTGACGCCGGCGGCTTTGGCGTCCCTCGGACAGACCATGACGGCTATGCGGCCGGTTCTCGCAAACGGCACAACACCGAACGGGCGACCGCGCTCCCCCTTGTTGCTCCACCGAGGTAAAACCAACGAAATCAAGATGATTTGTTCGATATCGTCAAGTTATCGCAGGGTCGGCTCCGCCGGAAATATGGGCGAGCAAAGTCTACCCATGCACAGTGAGGCATATAGGAATAATTGCTCGGAATGAGTTTATGTTCCTTATTTGTTCTTATTCCGATTTGGAGTCAATCTGTCTCGTATCGAGCATTGTGGATGGGAGGGGCCACCGCCCGTTCCGGTCGGCCGCGCTCTATGCGAAGCACGGAGCCAGCCTGCGGCCGTCTCCGCCGATCCCGGTAACGATCGCTTGTCCAGTCGGTGGCTATGCCCCCGGCACTGAGGCCCGCCGCCGGGCCGCATTTCTGTTTCCGCCCCATGACAGCGCCGGCCGTTCGGATCAAGGGGCAGGCGCGGCACAGCCGCTTGTCGCGCCGGCAAAAAAACGGCTTTCCGCCTGCGGCCGAACCTTCCGTTTTTTCCCCGTCACGACCCCTTGACCCGACCGGCCGTCGCCGCAGGGCGGGCTTTCGCCCTCCCCGCTCCGTCCGGGGGAATGTCAGAGGCCATTCCCCTGGAAAGACCGGGGAGGCTTCGCCCAAGGGGGCTTCCCCTTCGGGAAACGGGAAACCAAGGAGACCGACAATGACCGATATCAATGCAGGAACCGAAACCATCATGGTGGCGCTGAACAAGCTCGACCGCGACCCCCTGAACGTGCGCAAGAGCTATAGCAAGGAAGGCATCGAGGAGTTGGCCGCGACCATTCGCGGTGACGGCTACCGCATTCTGCAGAACCTCATCGTCCGCAAAGGTGACAAACGGGGTCGCTTCTTTGTGACAGCCGGCGGTCGGCGCCATGCCGCGCTCGACCTTCTGGCGGAGTTGGGCGAGATTGCGAAGGATTTCGCGGTCGAATGCAAGGAGCGCAGCGCCGCCGAGGCGACCGAAATCAGCCTCATCGAAAACATGCAGCGGGAAGCCATGCACCCGGTCGATGAATACGAGGCGTTCCGCGTCATGGCCGACGCCGGGAAGTCCGTCGAGGATATCGCCGCCCGTTTCGGCACCACCGAGGTCATGGTGCGCAAGCGCCTCGCCCTGGGCCGTGTCGCCCCTGCCCTGCTCGATCTTTACCGCAACGAGAATATCAGCTTCCAGCAGCTTTCGGCCTTCACCGTGTCCGACGATCACGAAAGGCAGGTGGAAGTCTGGAATAGTTTGCCATCGTGGAATTGCGATCACCGCGCCATTCGTACTGCCCTGCAAGGCGAAGCCGTAAAGGCCACGGACAAGCGCATGAAATTCATCGGCGGGATCGACGCCTATGAAGCCGCTGGTGGAGCCGTCAAGCGCGATCTCTTCGATGAGCAGAACGGCGGCTATGCGCTCGACGTCGCTCTTGTCGAAAAGCTTGTCGGCGACCGGCTTGAAGCCGAGGCCGGAACAGTTCGCGGGGAAGGCTGGAAATGGGTGGAGGTCGTGCCGGTCATCCCGGACGAAGCCCATCGCATGCACCGGGTTTATCCCACCGATGTTCCGTTGACGGACGAGGAACAGGCCGAGGAGGAACGGCTGGAACACGAACATGACGAGCTGGCGGAGCAGATCGAGGCAGGGGTGGCCGACGGCGGGGCCGAGCCGCGCATCGAAGCCATTCGGGCGAGGCTGGCGGTTCTATCGACGGCGCAGGAAGCCTACGCCCCGGAGGACATCGCCAAGGCCGGTTGCTATGTCACTATGGACTATTACGGCAATGTCGAAATCGAGCGCGGTCTTGTCCGGCCCGATGATGAAGTCGAGGCCGGAGACGAGGGGGAAGACGGCGACGAAAGCGCCGAAGGCGATAACGAGGAGACGGAAGCAGGTGAGATGACGGTTGCGCAGCAGCCCGAACAGCGCCCCGAACCGACGTTCAAAATTCCCGCCCTGCTTGTGCAGGAGCTTACGGCGCAGAAGACCGCCGCCATCCGGGCCGAGCTTGCGCATAATCCGGACGTCGCCCTCGCCGTCGTGGTGCATGCCATGCTGGTGAACCTCTTCGGCAACTACGGCGGCAATGAGTACACGTCCCTTGAGGTAACGGTGAAAAGCGAAAGGCTGGAAAACAGCATTGCCAATCCAGCGGAGTGCAAGGGCATCGTGGCGATGGACGAACTCAAGGAAAACTACGGGCATACCATTCCGGGCAAGCCGAGCGATCTTCTGGAATGGTGCCTTGAGCAGCCGACGTCAACGCTTCTCGACCTCCTGGCCTATGCGGCGGCAAAGTCCGTCAATGCCGTGCAACACCCGCACTATGAGCGGAAGTCGCAGCGCGCCCATGCCGAACGGCTGGCACAGGCCCTTAAGATCGACATGACGCAGTGGTACGAACCGACCGGCGAAAACTACTTCGGCCGGATCAGCAAGGCGGGGATCAAGCAGGCGGTCACCGAAGCCGCTGGCGAGGATTTCGCGCTCGGCGTTCCCGGCATGGAGAAGGCGAAAGCCGTGGAATATGCCGAACGGAAGATCACCGGAACCGGATGGCTGCCCGCGCCGATGCGGATTGCTCTCTCCGCCGAGCAGGAGCGCGAGCGGATGGCGGAGGCCGATGGCGAAGATGACGGCGTTTGCCCGTTCGACATCGAGGACAAGCCGAACGCCGAACACCAGCAGTTCCCCGAAGCAGCCGAGTAATCGGTTGCGGCAGGTCGCGCCAGTCTCCGGCGCGGCCTGCTCCCCTCGCTGAATTTCCCAAAACCAGCCGCGATGAGACGCCGGGCATCGCCCCGGCGATTGGCGACGTGCGCCCTGCGGCCCGGATAGGTGATCCCATGACCTCCCCCCGTCTCAATTCCATCGTCAAGCTGTTTGAAACCTGCCGCTACAAGCATGACCTCTACACCGTCTTTGGCGACTGGTGCGAATGCTCCGCCATATCCATGAGCAATGCCGTTGATCAGGCAAACTTCGAGAAGCGCGAGGCTCGCTATGTCGAAATCGCTCGAAAATACGGGAGCGAAACCATGGCGATATTCTCGAAAATATTCGGTGAAGTGGTCATGGCGCTGGAGGAAAAGCCGCAGGACATCCTGGGCATGACGTTCCATGCGCTCGAATTGCACAACAAGGCGAGGGGGCAATTCTTCACGCCGTATCCCATCTGCCAATTGATGGCCCGCATCATCGCCGGGAGCGCCGAGGACATGCAGCAGGCGATTGCCAAGCGCGGCTTCATGCTTGCGCAGGAACCCGCCGTAGGGAGCGGCGCAATGATCGTCGCTCTGGCCGAAGCCATCCTTGAAGCGGGCTTCAATTACCAGCAGCTTCTTCATGTGACCGCCGTGGACATCGACCCGCGCGCCGTCCACATGGCCTATATCCAATTCTCGCTCCTGCACATTCCGGCGACCGTCATCGTGGGCGACAGCCTGGCAATGCGGTTTCGGGAGGAATGGCACACGATGGCCCATGTCATGGGCGGATGGTCGGCCAAGCTTCGGCACGCAAGAGAAAACGCCGGGGGGCAACCGGAGGCGGCTCCTTCTGTTGCCGTACCGCACCGGGCTGCGGTGGTCGCCGGTGGCCCCGCCGCGCCGAAGCAAGCGACATCCGCGCCGGTTATTGAGAGGAATGGGCAACTGCGTCTGTTGTGAATTGCAGGGTACAGGCTAGAAGCCCCGACCGGATTGACCGGCCGGAACTTCTTTGAGAGGGGGGCTGGCCGGCCCCTCTCAATCTCTCCCCCATGAGGGGGCAGGGCAGAGCCCCGCCCCCTTCAAACCCCCTACCCATGGAGGGGGTGGACCACCCCCCTCCAAACCTCCCCGGCCCATACGGACACGGCCCCTGACCGCGGCCGTGGGCTTATCTCTCTCTCTCTCTGATTTCCTAGTGTCGCATTCGCCCCTGCGCCGTAAAGGACGGGCGGTTCCCCCAAAATGCTGACGCATTTCGGCTCCCCCATCCACCGCCTTCGGCGGTCGCTTCGCGTTCCTTGACTGCTTGGGTCGCCAATGCGGGCTCCTTTTCGTCAGAGCGAAAAGGAGGCTTATATGACAGACCGGAAAATCACCGTTATCGACGGCGGTAGCGCGCAATACTGGAGGCAGCGGAAAGAAGGCTTCCGGCTTATCCACGAGGCGGAGCGCGCTGCGGAGCGGCTGGCCGATGCACCGATGTATCTTCACGGCGGCTACGACGAGGATGGCGACGTGATCGCGATCGAAAATCTCCGCTCTCATGACGATATGGAGGATGCGATCCGGGCGATCGAGGCGAACGAGACGGCCGTGAGTATCCTCGTAGCGCAGGGACGCACAAGGATAGGAGGCTGCGAGATCAGGGCGGTGATCAAGGCGATGGCGCCCGACTATAAAGGCATCGAGGATCCGGAACGCAATGCGCTCTGGGGACCGGGCACCGACTGAGATGCAGGCGAAAAGCGGCTACGGCCGCCTTTCGCCTTTACCTCGACGAGTGAGCCCGGTCAGCCGGTTCGACCGGCCGACCAAGCTGATGAAAGAGGGGCAAGCCCCCCTCTCAACACTCACCCCAATGGAGGAAGGGGCAAGCCCCCTCCTCCAAACCGCCTCCCCAAGGGAAGGGCCGGCCCCTCCCTTGAACCCACCCCTGGGGAAAGGGGACGGTTCCCTCCTCCCTTTCCCCAAGCCCCTATCCCTCTCCCTGGGGCGAGAGACCTGGCATCTGTGGTATATCGGGCGGGTTAGCTTCGTGGATCAGCACGAGGTTTCGCAGCTTAACAGCTGTTAAGTAGCGACCGATGCGGCCAGTCATATCGCCGAGAACTGTGCCATCTCAGGCGAACTTAACAGCTGTTAAGTCGCTAATTTCTGATCACTTGAATTCCATATCAGTGATATGTGTGGTTCCGCACGCCGCCTGCGTTAGCCTTTCGTTAACGAAAAACGCCTTGAAGAATCGGATTCTGTCTGGCATCCATGACGGAAATGATCGCGTATCGCGTCCAAAACCGTCAAGAGGAAGAAATGCTTCAACCGGCTTCTCGAAGCGTCACCGATACGGCATCGAAGATCGGCAATTACACGTCGAAGCTTTCCGCGGAACTGCATGAGATGCGCGAAGGTTTCTATCCGCCGACCGCGAAGAAGACGTTTGCGCGCACCTTCTCGACGACCGACCTCGTGCGACTGCTCAAAGTACCTGAAAGCACGTTGCGGCAGCTCACCATCGAGGGGAAGGGGCCAGTACCTGAGCGGGCCGACAACAATCGACGCACCTATACCGTTGAACAGGTGAGAGAGTTGCGCGCATTTCTCGCGGAGTTTCGTCCGGACGATGCCCAAACTCTGCTGCCCCATCGGCGTGCGGGGGAGAAACTGCAAATAATCGCGACAGCGAATTTCAAGGGCGGCAGTTCCAAGACGACGACTTCCATCCACCTTGCCCATTTTCTTGGCCTCCAAGGCTATCGCGTTCTTTGCATTGACCTGGACCCCCAAGCGTCAATGACGGCATTGTTCGGGCTCCAGCCGGAATTCGATCTCGGGGAGAATGAAACGGCCTATGCTGCGATCCGGTATGATAACGACCGACGGCCGCTGACAGAGGTTATCCGGACCACGTATTTTCCTGGGGTCGATCTCGTCCCTGGAAATCTGGAACTCATGGACTTTGAGTTCGACACCCCTTCCTACCTCTCGCAGAAAAATCGTGATGATCTCGGACTGTTCTTTGAACGGCTCAACAATGCGATCGCTGGCGTAGAGGATCGATACGACATCGTGATTCTCGATACGCCCCCGTCGCTCGGCTACTCCACGCTTGCAGCACTTTATGCAGCTACGTCCCTGATCATCACGGTCCATCCCGCCATGCTGGATGTTGCGTCGTGCAATCAGTTTCTCATCATGATCTCCGATCTCAGTGAAACCTTGGCGCAGTTCGGTGCCCGTTTCGAGCACGACTTCTTCCGTTTCCTATTGACCCGCGTAAACCCGAACGATGGGCCGCAGAAATATATGTCGGGAGTTATGCGCCGTCTCTTTGGAGGCGACGTTCTGGTTGCCGATGCCTTGGAATCGACCGCCATCGCCGGTGCGGCAGTCGCCAAGAAGACCCTCTACGAGCTTGAAGCAGGCGAGGTCGGCCGAGAAGCGCTCAAGCGGGCTATCGAGAGCGCCGACCGCGTTAATTTCGAAATTCTTGAACTCGTTCACAAGGTTTGGGGGCGTAGCGCATGAAGAAGAGCATACTCCAACGGATGGCGGCGGATGCCGAGAATCGCGGTGATGCAGCTCCTGCCAGTGATGGGACGGACAGGATTGGCCTTACTCGTCGCCACTCGTCGCCCGTCATTTCCAACGTAGGAAGGGCGCTTTCCCACCTCAGCGAAGACGTCATTGTCTCTCTCGATCCCTCGAAAGTAGATGCTTCACCCTTCAAGGACAGGTTTGAGTACGATGCAGAAGCCGATGAAAAATTCGGTGCCTTGAAGTTCTCAATAGCCACGGAAGGCCAGAGAATCCCGGTCCTTGTCCGGCCTCATCCAACCAAGAGCGATCACTATCAGCTTGCTTATGGGCGCCGTAGGCGCGATGCCATTTTGGCGATCATGGCGGAGGCTGATCGTCCTGAAACCATCAAGATCAAGGCCTATGTGCGTGACCTGACCGATCGCCAGTTGATCGAGGAGCAAACGCTCGAAAATGGTCCACGAGAGGATCTCAGCTGGATCGAGAAAGCTATGTGGGCCGTGCAGCTGAAAGGCAGCGGTATTTCTCAGCGTGAAATCGCTTCGATCATGGGGCTATCCGAAGTCGCGGTCTCACAAATGTTCCGCGTAACGTCCGCCATTCCGGAAGACATCATCTTTGCAATAGGCCGCGCTCAGGCAGCGGGCCGCCCGAAATGGACCGCGTTTGCAGAACTGCTGAAGGACGCGAGCAAGATTGACGCCGTCCGAAAAATTGTCCCCACGGCCGAGTTTCAACAGGCAGACGGTGCTGGGCGTATTTCCCTGGCAATGCGGGCGACCACCTCGCCGGTGTCTCAGGCGGAAGAACACGTACAGGAAGAAATCCTTGATTTCGTCATTGGCGGCCGTGTTTTCGGCCGCATGAAATCTACCTTGTCGGGAACGATCGTGACGATCCCGAAAAAGGAGCAGGTCTTTGCGCGGTGGCTGGCAGAACGAATGCCGGAGCTGATGCGTGAGTTCAACGCGGCCGATCCCTCGCAGTAAGCGGGGTTTCGGCTGAGAAAATCAATTGGTCGGAAGGAGAGACCGCCGCAAAAGAAAAAGACCCCCAAAGCGTTACCGCCGTGGAAGTCTTCCTCTGATCTAAGCACCCAGAGAATCGCATTTCCACGAATCACAGTCAAGAGTCTTTGGCGCCGTTTTGGTGAGTGGATTTCTTTTGCCTTTTGAGAGGTGAAGGAAAATGCAGATAGGACGTGTAGCAACGCCCCACGGGCGGCCGATGACGCTTGCCTTGGTGAGAGGTCAGCTCGAAACGGCTGATCGCCGCCCGAGCGAGGCGGTCAACAAATGGAAGGTCTTCAACGACATCGGCGAGACGAAGGACGTTTTCGGCCTTCAGGATCGTTCAATCACTGTTCTGCAGGCGCTGCTGAGCTTCTATCCAAGCGACGAGCTTTGCGATGAAAGCGGCGGCCTTGTCGTGTTCCCATCAAACAGCCAGTTGTCCATGCGCGCCCACGGCATTGCCGGCACGACCTTGCGCCGACACCTCGCGGCGCTGGTAGACGCCGGTTTGATCGAACGTCGCGATAGCCCGAACGGCAAGCGCTATGCGCATCGGGGCAGGGGAGGGGAGATCGAGGCCGCATTCGGCTTCAGCCTGGCGCCCCTGCTTGCCCGTGCGAGCGAGTTGGCCAGCCTTGCGCAGCAGGTCGCCGCAGAGCGCCTTCAGTTCAAGCGCGCCAAAGAAGCGTTGTCGCTTTGCCGGCGCGATGTCCGCAAGCTCATCTCCGCGGCCATGGAAGAGGGCGCTGATGGTGATTGGGCGACGATCGAAGCTATGTTCATCGGCCTCCTGGCGCGTCTCCCGCGCTCGCCTCACCGCGAAGACGTCGATGCGGTGCTCGAAGAAATGGAGTTTTTGCGCGAGGAAATCATCAACCGCTTGGAAATTCAGGTAAAAGCAGAAAAAATGGACGTCTATGACCACCATAACGGTCGTCACATACAGAATTCAAAACCCGAATCCTTCCATGAACTTGAACCTCGCTCAGAAAAAGAGCAGGGCGAGAAGCCGAGCAAGAAACCGAAACAGATCGCCGAGCCGCTGAAGGCATTCCCGTTATCGCTGGTGCTGAGAGCGTGCCCGCAGATTGCCGATTACGCGGCGGGCGGGCGGGTTGAAACCTGGCGCGACCTAATGTCGGCCGCGGTCTTGGTCCGGTCGATGCTGGGCGTCAGCCCGTCGGCCTATCAGGAGGCGTGCGAGGTGATGGGGCCTGAAAATGCTGCGGTTGCCGTCGCCTGCATCCTGGAGCGTGCCGAGCACATCACTTCCCCCGGCGGCTACCTGCGCGATCTCACCCGCAAGTCGGCGCGCGGTGAATTCGGCCTTGGGCCGATGCTGATGGCCGCGCTCAGGGCGAATGGCGAAGGCGAGAAGCGAAGCGCATGATCGCCCGCCTCCTGCCCGCATCAAGAAATGTCGGGGATCCGATCGGCAATCTTCAGCAGATAGTCATCGATGGCTTCCTCGATGTAGCTGTTAAACTTGCGCCGCTCGATAGCGGCGAGGATCTTCAGCTTCTTGTGGACCTCGACGCGGATATGGATACCGGTCGTGACCTTCTCGGTGTCCCGGAAACGCTTACCGGCGATGGGATCGCGGCTTTCGCCCTTAGCGACCAGGTCGCGGAACTGGGTCCGGCCGGCCGCCGCTATTGGCGATGCGCCACCATCATCGTCGGTTTTCGCCGGCGGAGGAGAGGCCATGGGCTTTTCGCGGACGGATGGCCGGTCGCGGCCGGTCGAGATCAGCCCGAGGACGAGATTCTTGCTGTCCGATCCTTCGCTCATAGCAGAGCCTCCTTCGCCGTCGACCTGTAGAGGGTGAGCAGCTCGCCGAGTAGCGTTTCCATCTCGGCGATTGCCTTCGGGTCGGATTTCGCGGCGGTCTGGAGCGTGCCGGCGGCGCCGATCGACTGATAGGAGGCGCGCCGGGCGATCGTCTGCGACGCAAGGGCGACACCGCTCTCCCGCAGGATTTCGCGCAGCGGCTCGTGGGCCTTGGCCCGGCCGGTGACAAGGTCATGCTGGTTGATGACGATCATCGCCGGCAGCTTGCGTTTCTGGTCTTCCTCGACCACCGGAATATGGTTCAGTGCAAGCTGCATTCCGGCGACCACATCATCCTGGGTGGTTTGTAGCGGGATCAGAACGATGTCGGCACAATAGAGACCGGCGAACAGGTTTTCGTTCGTGGTTCCCTCGATATCGATGAAGACGATCTTTCCTTCGAATTGGCGCTCCAGCGCCATCTTGTAGATCCGGTTCGGGTCGAGGCAGCTTACCGCCTCCAGCCGGTCCGGCCAGACGTTCATCTGTTTCGACATCGTGACCCAGCGCATGGTGTTGGCGCGGCTGTCTGCGTCGATCAGAAACACGTCGTTGCCAGCATGGGCGGCCGTTCCTGACAACGCCCGGACAAGCGTGGTTTTCCCGGTTCCGCCTTTCGGGTTGGCGATGGTGACGATCATTGTGGCTCCTTATAGTGGTAAACTATATTTAATTCCTTCGTCCTCTCTCCGCAACGAAATCGTTGCCCGTTGTTCATTGCCCATTGACGATTGACGATTGATGACTGCCCGCTGACAACGGGCAACGGTGAACGGGCAATCATCAATTGCCCGTTGATTATGAGCAATTTCCCTTTTGTAACTAACCGTTGTTAATGGGTAATTGCCAATTAACCGCGATGCCGCTGTTAACCAGAGCACGAACAACGGGCAATTGTTGATATGAAGCGTATTGGCGGGGAAGCTTCGTCCAGGCAGGGGATCGAGAGCGCTTGTCCGTTTGAAGCTGTTTTGGTGGATAAAATATAGTTTAGTTTTATGTGGCAGGATAGTCAAGTTTGTGGTACAAACTCGACGTCGCCCCGCCTCCGGCAGGGCAGTGGTTCGCGCCTCTGGCGCTCCGGGTCGCCTCCGGCAACCTGGCAAGCGGGAAGGAAAAGATGCGGAGCGAGGTGTTGAGGGTCCGACTGCAGCCAGAGGAGCGCGATGCGCTCGCCGCGCTGTGCGAGGAAGGGCGCACCGCCAGCGACGTCATCCGGCTGCTGTTTCGCGAACAGGCGGGCCTTCCGCTCCCGGTCGGGCCAGCCGAGGCCGACGCCCTGCGCGGGACGAACGAGGAACTGCGGCGCATCGGCATCAACCTCAACCAAGCGGTCCGGGCGATGAACGAGGGTCGCGTCGGTTACGAACCGCATCTCGACGCGGCCCTGCGCACCCTCCTCGATGGCGTGTTCCGGCTGCGCGCCGACGTCGATCTGATGCTGCGGATCAGCCGCAAGGAGCGGAGGGGAGCTGGCCGTGGCGCATGACTGGTCCGGACTGCTTGGTGAGATCGAGGCTTTTTCCGCCCGCCGCGCCACCTCGTTGATCGACGAGGAAGAGGAGCTGCGTCGCCGGCGCGTGATCGGGGTCGCTCTGTCGGGCGGGGAGCCGCCGCGCCGATTTGTAGCCAAGGGCATCGCGAGCAAGGCGCACCCTGGCGCCGTGTCGAGAAGTGAGCCGACAATCGCGTCGATCCTGCAAGCGCCGCTGTCATCGCAAAAGGGTGTCATTGCGCTGGTCGGAGCTTTGGGTGTCGGCGACCAGAGGGGGGATGATGACGAGCTGAAGAAGTCGGCCGGCGGGGGAGGGGGCGGGGCGTCCTTTGCAGCCGCGCCCAGTGTCGCCCGTCCTCTGAGCGCGCGGGGCGCAGCGAAGGACAGGTCCAAAGCGGAGACGGCAAGCCGCGCGGCGATCGCCGCCGGTGCGCAGCCGGTGGTGATCAAGGTGACGTCGACCGTATCGAGCCGGGCGTCGGCTGCTGGCCTGATGAACTATCTCGGCACACGGGAAGTCGAGAACGAAAACGGCGAGAAGGGCAAGGTGGATATCCCGGTTTACGATCAGGATGGCCTTGCCATCACCAGCCGCGAAGAGCGCGCCGCCGCGCTCGCGGAGTGGGGCGCGGATTTTCGCGACGCCTATGCGGTCAACGCGCTCGCGACCTTTTCCATCACCCTTTCCGATGAAGTCGACGACGACACGCTCCACGATGCCCTGAACGCCGCCTTCGGGTCGAAGCCCTTCCTCTATTCGCGACATCCGGACGGCAGGGTCTCGATCTATGCGGTGACCAATCTGCCGGCGAAGAAAATCGCCGGCGCGTTAAAGGCACGCGAGAAAGGCGAATGGCCGGCGCGCGCCTTGGAAAATACAGAGTCCGATTTCGCGCGCCGGCTGGCCGACGCCGGCGTGTCGGCCGAGGTCCGCATTCTCGGTGCAGCCGTTTCGGAGAAATCCGGCCGCTACTTCCTCGAAAAGTTCCTGCGCACCGAGAAGTCCATCACCACCAGCGAAGGCGATCCGGTCAAGCGTGGTTCCAGCGTCAAGGAAAAGGCGGATGGCATCTGGCGCGCCTGGTCCTCGCACATTCGCACCGTTGAGCCGCGCAACGCGTTCCATGTCATCTTCTCGGCACGGGCCGGGACCGATCCGGAGGCGATGACCCGCGCTGTTCGGGATTTTCTTAGCGAGCAGGTCGCCGGCCATCGTTGGATCACCGCCCATCATCCCGATACCGGTCACGTCCACGTCCATGTGATGATCTCGGCGCGCGACGATGTCGGCAAGGCGCTGCGGCTGACCAAG
The DNA here is from genome assembly GCF_020535545.1 of Roseateles sp. XES5. Classification (NCBI taxonomy): domain Bacteria; kingdom Pseudomonadati; phylum Pseudomonadota; class Betaproteobacteria; order Burkholderiales; family Sphaerotilaceae; genus Roseateles; species Roseateles sp. XES5. The sequence continues at coordinate 47,712 of NZ_CP084755.1, read as the reverse complement.
CCCGAGCTGTACGAATGGCGCGAGCGGTTTGCGACGAAGGCGCGGGAGCAGGGCATCGCTATGGTCGCCACCCGGCGTGCGGATGTGGCGGCCACGCGGCCCTATAGCCAAGCGCAGGCCGGCGCATATGAACGGGGCAGACAAGATCCTCGCTATCTCAAGACGCCGGCTGTCACCAATCGCGTCGAGCGCAAGCGTGCCGGCGTCGTCGATCGCGCGTCTCTCTCCAATGGAAACCTGGCGCTCGCCCCGAAATGGCAGGCGACCGCGAGCGCCCTGAAGCGGGCCGGCGCGGAACCTTCCGTGATTGCGGCGGCCGACCGGTTCGTAGCTGCGGTAACCGCTCAAGCACCGCATGCTGCTCGGGCCAGCGGCTTCGTCCTGCTCCGGTTGGACGTCGAACAGACCATGGAACGCGAGACGGTAGCTGTCATTATCGAGGGGGCCGTCGGCGTCGAGGCCAAGTTGATTTCCGCCGAGGGGAAGTCCGTCCGGGTTCTGGCGCCCACGACCGCGAGCGTCAGCAAGATCGAGCGCGAGCTAGCCAAGCAGAACGACGAGTTTGGCCCCGGTTCCGAGATGCGGTCCGTTGCCCGAGATTTCCAGGCGCGGTTGCTGGCGCATGGATTGCGCGCCGCCGTCATCGTCGAGGCGGCCGGCTCCGTCAAGCATGGTGCGCCGTCTCCTTGGCTGCAGAAGAAATTCGATGCCTTGGCGGGGCAGTCCGCTGCGCCGCCGGACGAGCCTTTGGCGGAATTCAAGACCCTGATCGCAACCATTCAACAACAGAAGGAAAAGGCCATGCCCCTATCGTTGGAACAGTTCGACGAGCGCGTCTCACGGGCGAACAAATCCATGGACCGCCTGGAGACGATGGTCGATAGCAGCGCTGAGCGACAGGCCGTCGAGGAGATGCGCAAGGAAATCTCCGCGCTGTTCGAAGAGCAGCGTCGTGACATCCAGATGCAGCAGATGCGCTCGGTCAACGACACAGCGGGGGCAGGGGGCACGCCGCCGCCGGCGCGCGTCGACGAGGCGCGCACTCAGGATCGGCCAGCGCCGGCAACGGTCGATCCCGCAATCGCGGCCCAGCAGCAGGCCATTGCCGCGGGTCGCGCTTCCCGCGCGGCGCGAGAACAGGCTGGCGCGTCGAGGGCTGCCCAGGACGAGCAGCGTCAGCAGATCCTTCGGCAGGCGGAACAGGAACGCCAGCGCGGCAACGACCGCGACGGGGCCGAACGGTAGGTGCGCTTCCCTATTCCTCCATCAAGCCGTCGAAGACTTCCAAGAGGGCGTTGACGATGGCCTGGCCAAGCGCATTGGCAGAGACGGCAACCTCATCGTCGCCCTGGTCTCGGGTGGCGATCGCAAGGTTGCCGCCTTCCTCGGCGACAATCGCTTTCGCCCGCTCGATGGCCCAAAGAGCGAAATCGCTCCGGTTGGAGATCGTCATCGTCTCGGTGGTCTCATCCATGGCGTTTACTCTCCGTCGGCGCAGCACAACCCGCTGTCAGTTTTCCTCTTGCTGAGATCCAGCCATATCGCTTGGCGGGTATCGGGGGAACCATCTTCAGAATCTGGGGTCAGAACAAGAGCTGCTCGAAATCGTACGCTAAGACCGAACGGAGCGGGAACGTCATGCAGCGCGGAGGATTCTTCCAGGAAGTCGCAATGGCCTGAAGCCTTCGGGCATCTGCTGCTCGGTGTCCCAGGAATAGATGCCGGTGAGATTTATGTGCTCCCAGCTGAGTGGCGAGACATGCTTGAGCAATATGTCGGGGATAGTTCGACCACTTTGACGCAGATGGGCTACGGCACGGCTGAGATAAACGGTATTCCAGTGGACGATGGCGCTGACGACAAGGTTGAGGCCCGAGGCACGGAATGCCTGACTTTCGAACGATCGGTCGCGGATTTCGCCGCGCTCATGGAAGAAAACGGCCCGCTTGAGCTTGTGGGCGGATTCTCCTTTGTTAAGACCGGCTTGACATCGCCGGCGAAGTGCCGGGTTGGAATACCATTCGATCATAAACAGGGATCGCTCGATGCGCCCGAGCTCACGCAGGGCTTTCGCCAACTGGCTCGGTTTCGAGGATGCCGCCAGCTTTTTGAGGATCATTGAGGGCGCAACAGAGCGTGTCGTGATTGATGCCGCCAGATGGAGAAGGTCATCCCAGTGTTCCAGAATGAGGGCGGTATTGATCGGCGCGCCGATATGGTTGGCCAGTGCTGGATATGAGTCGGCCTTTTCGAAAGTATGGAACTTCCGGTCCTTGAGATTGCGCAGCCGAGGCGCAAAACGCTTTCCGATCAGAGTGAAGAGGGCAAATACATGATCGCTCGCACCTCCGGTATCGGTAAAGTGCTCCTCGATCTCCAGGATGGTGTCGTGGTCGAACAGGCCGTCGAGAACATAGGCTGCCTCGCTCTCGGTCGGGCTGATCGGCAGAATGCTGAAATAGCCGTACTGATCGGAAAGGTGGCTGTAAAATTTCGAGCCTGGCTCGCTGCCATAATGCAGGTTGATATCACCGCGTTTGGCGGCACGATCACTGGCCCGGAAGAACTGACCATCAGATGATGCGGTCGTCCCTGTTCCCCAGAGCTGGGCGTGGGGATGACGCGCATGGGCGTCGGTCACACATGCCTGCGCTGCGCGATAGGTTTCCGTGCGGGCATGGAACATGCGCATCCATCCGATCTGATGGGGGCTCCGTGGGCATTTCTGCAATAATACCCGCTAAGGGAAAGCAAAGTTGTTTGGATTGAAACGGTTAGCGCGGATCGGCCTGAAGCGTTCGAGGGGTCGGTCAATTTCGTTCCAGAGATAGTCGCCGGTGAGTGCGATATGAGCCCAGGGAAGTGGTGCGACCTGGGAGAGCAGTTCGGCGGGAATATCGATGCCCTGGGTGCGGACATAATCGACAGCGCGGCTGAGATAGACGGTGTTCCACAGGATAATGGCGTTGACGACGAGGTTAAGACCTGACGCCCGATAGGCCATGGTTTCCGCCACGCGGTTGCGCAGCTCGCCAAGCTGGTGGAGGAAGACCGCCCTGGCAAGGGCGTGACGGCTTTCACCCTTGTTGAGGATGGCATGCGACCTGCGCCGGAGCTTGGTGTCGAGCAACCAGTCGCAGATGAAGATCGAGCGTTCAATTCGGCCCATTTCGCGTAGCGCCTGATTGAGCCGATTTTGTCGAGGCGATGCGGCAAGCTTCTTGAGGATGACGGACGGCGGCACGAGGCCTGCGCCAATCGATGCCTTCAGCCGCAAAACCTCATCCCAGTGCTGCTCGATGACATCCATGTTGACGGCTCCCGAGATCAGCGCCCCGAGCGGCTCGTACGCCGGGTCGGGATCGATGACGAAGAGCCTGCGATTGCCGAGATTGCGGATACGAGGAATGAGCCTGTAGCCGAAGCCATGGAACATAGCGAATGTGGTTTCGGTCGCGCCGGCGGTATCGGTTGCATGCTCATGGATTTCGACGGAGCTTTCGTTGTGAAGGAGGCCGTCGAGCACGTAGGGCGCTTCGCTCTCGGACGCCTGGATCATCCGGGAGAAGAAGGAGGCGAAACGATTGGAAAGAAAGCCATAGATCGAGGCACCTGGCCGTTTGCCGTATTTTGCATTGTATTCGAGGCTGGCTTCACCGCGCCCGCCGGCCGGAAAGAACTGCCCGTCCGAGGAGGAGATATGACCGTCGCCCCAGACTGCGGCGAAGGGATGAGCCTGCTGCGCATCGACCAGCACGGCGGTCGCCGTGGCATAGGTTTCCGAGCGCAGATGCCTATCTACCATCAGCATCATCTGGTGGATCGTGACGCCGCGTGAGCTTTCCGCCATGCGTTCAGCACCGGCGTTGGTGGCGTCGGCAAGGATAGCGGCCATCAGCGCCGGCTCGTCGTTCGCCGTCTCGCCGGTGCGATAGTGTGTGAAGCTGTCAAGGAACCTGGTCCAGCTGTGGACCTCGGCAAGCAGGCTGGTGATCCTGATCCGGGGAACGAGGATGTAAAGACGCCGGCTGAGCGCGACGATCCCGTCACGCTCCTCCTCGCGGATCGGGGAGACCGACAAACCCTTGTCGGAAATAGCCGCATGCGGAATGGCGTTGGCGGCCGCCGCCCTTGCCAGCTTTTTGAGTTTCGCGTCGAGCGTGGCGGTGCGTTCGGCTCGCCATTCGGCAAAGCTGTCAGGAATGGCAAGCCCGAGCCGGCCTTCGGCGCGCATGAGGGCAAAGATCGGTCGAGGCAGAAGATAATCCTCGAAACTGCGCCATGCTCGGCTGCCCTCAACCCATATGTCGCCGGCCCGCAGGCGCTCCCGCAGATGAACGAGCACCGCCACTTCCCAGGCACGCAGGTCGATGGTGACACCGTCCGAGCGCACACGCCGCCGCCACTTGCGGGTCATGAACGCGAACGGCACCTGCGCGGGTAGTTTCCTGCCATTGTAGAGCGCACGCAGATGATCCACTGCCTTCAAAACCGGATCATCGGGACGAAACGACCGGAAAGAGAACGCGCCGAACATGAGCCTGCCCAGCTTTCGCAGCGATTTGTGCCGCTCTATGAGCTCATCGAATTCGTCGCTGCGATCGGGGCGCACGACGGACCTGGCTGCCGCCATGCTGGCGGTCAATCCGTCCCAGCCGAGTGAGACTGCAATTGCGGATGCGAGATCGGTGTTGCTCTCACGGGCGGCCAGAAGCGCCTCGCCAAGCTTGAGATGATCGAGCGCCACCCCATCAAGAATCTCGGCTTCTTGCAGCCGGCGTTCTGTGCGGCTCAGTTCAGCCTTGCGACGGGTGCTGCCGATCAGTTTGCAGAACATGTCGATCACAAGGTCGGTGATTGCCGCCTGCCTCTCGATGACGAACGCCGCCAGCGTGGCGTAGCGGCGCTCGGATGTCAGGCGTCGTATCTCACGGGCATGCAGAATGCGAGCGTCCCGGGCGATGATGCCATAGCGGTTGGCATGGATCGTTTTACGTCGCTCATCGGAAATCGCCGCCCAACGCAGAACCTCAAGCCGGGCAATCAGGCCCTTGAGGTTTTTCAGTTTCGTCCCCTCCGGCGCTTCCGCAATCCAGCCGAGATGGCTCCGATCGCCGGACCGATCGATGAGAAGCTGATCAAGCGCCTCGATGGACGGTTGCTCCATGCCCCGGATCAAGCCGCGATAAGCCTGTCGTCGCGCCGCCGCCCGGCCCGCCATCGCCAGACGTATCAGCAGTTCCGGCACAGGAATGAGCAGCTTCCTCTCCTTCAGGGCTTCGATCACGGCCTTGGTGATCGGCTCGCCTTGTTCGGTCGCGGCTGCCTCGCGTGCCGCCGCGGTGATCAGGGATCGATAATCGCTCGCCCGGACGGGCCGGAGATCCAGTGCGACGACAATCTCCCGCGTATGTTCTCGACGGGTTTCCTCCCGCTGGGCATAGAGCGCGAACACCGCAGCGTCGATGTCCAGCTGGTCGGCGACAACGGAGACGACTGCCTGAGGCGCAACTTCCCCAGCGCGGAGCGGACGACCGAGATCACGCACCAGGGCGAGTTGGATGGCAAAACCCAGACGATTATGCGATCGGCGATGCGCCTTGGCGAAAGCGATGTCCTCAGCGGACAGCGCATAGCGCGCGAGGGCCTCTTCATAAACATCGGGTGGGTCGAACAGAACGGTGCGCGACTGCGCGTCGAGGAAGGCCATCGGTCACACCCGCTCTCAAACTGGGGGAGCAGGCTCATCTTCTTTGCCCGGTCCGGTCCATCCGGCTCGCCGCAATGTGTCGATGAGAGTCGAGCGCGGCACCTTGAATGTCCGACACACCGACGCCTTGCTGGCGCCGGCTTCCAGCGCCGCCAGAATCTGCTCAACCTTTTCGGTGTCGATCGTCGGTGGCCTGCCGCCCTTGCGACCGCGCCGGCGTGCCGCCGCCAGTCCAGCGTTGACCCGCTCCGTGATCAGCACTCTCTCGTATTCGGCGAGCGTGCCAAACAGGTTGAACAGGAATGCACCGTGCGAATTCGTCGTGTCTATAGCTTCCGTCAAAGAGCGGAAGGCGACCCCGCGCATCTTCAGATCCTCAACGATCCGGATCAGGTGGGAGAGTGATCGGCCCAGACGGTCGAGCTTCCAAACGACCAACACGTCGCCCTCGCACAATTCTGCAAGGCAAGCCTTCAGCCCCGGCCGATCGTCGCGCGCGCCCGAAGCGCGATCCTGATGCAGGTGACGCTGATCGACCCCGGCGGCGAGCAGGGCGTCGCGCTGCAAGGCAACCGACTGCCGCTCATCACCGCTCGATACCCGCATGTAACCGATCAACATGCACGACAAACCTCAAGTTCCGAGTTGCCGCACAGTCTCACATTCCGACAGGGTTTGTCGCGCAAATAATTGCCCAGTCACCCCGTCGATTTCGACCCGCCGAACCGCTACGCGGAAATCATCTGTTTTCCGTCACGCCAAAAATCTCTTAGCGGGTAATATTGCAGAGATTCCCACGGAGCCCCTGATGGGCGCTGATCCCCTTGGAGGCTCCGGCCATACGTTTCGGGCCAAGATTGGTGGCGTCCGCGAGCGTGCCGGCGAGCATGGCCGGAATGTTTTGCGGTGAATCGCCCGTTCGAACATGGGTGTCCGTTGCGGTCGCCGTTTCGACGGCGGATAGTAAGGCGGCGCGCCGGTCCTGTGCTGTTGCTGTTCGTTTTCCAAAATAGGAAAGCAAATGCGCGATATGCTCGCGGCGAGTTTCCTCCCGCCTGGCATAGGAACGGAAACTCTCCGGATCAGCATCCAATTGTTCGGCTATATAATTGAGCATCGCCCTCGGCGGAATTTCGTGCACCATGAGAGCCCGGCCCGGATGCCGCATCATGCAAAGCTGGACAGCAAAGCCGAGCTGGTTATGTTTTCGCCTGCGGACTTCGATCTCCAGCCGGTCCGATGGAGATAGAGTGTAGTGACGGATCAGACTATCCTCATCGGTCGGTACGCCGAACAGCTCCTGTTGATCCTGAATTTTGAGAAACTTCCGCCGCGCCATTTTTTACTCCATACAAACTTGCGTCGATGGTTCCGGGCATGTCCGGAAACGGTCGTTTGCGTACAGGCCTAAATCACCCTGTCCACAAATTATCTTGACTTATTTGTGGACAGGCATCACCTTTCGGACAACCTATTCGGACGAAATTGAACCTTATGCCACGCACCTTTGCCTATGTCCGTGTCTCCACGACCGGACAGACCACCGAAAACCAGATTCAGGAAATCGAAGCGGCCGGCTTCCACGTCGAGCCACGCCGTATAGTCACCGAGACCATCTCGGGCAGCGTCGCCATTGCGCAGCGCCGGGGTTTCTCGCGACTGATGGATAAACTCGAAGCCGGGGACGTGCTCATCGTCACCAAGCTCGATCGGCTCGGCCGAGATGCGATCGATGTCAGTACGACGGTCAGGAAACTGGAGGAGCTGGGCGTGCGGGTCCATTGTCTGGCCCTCGGCGGCGTCGATCTGGCGAGTTCCGCCGGGAAGATGACGATGAGCGTCATCAATGCCGTCGCTCAGTTCGAGCGTGATCTGCTGATCGAACGCACGCAGTCGGGCCTCAAACGAGCCAAGTCGGAAGGCAAGACCCTCGGCCGTCCCGCTCGGCTCAATGAGAAGCAGAAATTGGATGTTCTCTCGGATTTGGCGGGCGGGATGAGCGTTTCCGCACTCGCCAGAAAATTTGACACCAGCCGCCAGACCATCATGCGTGTCAGGATCGAGGGCGACCGCTCCGTTTAAGCCGTGACTTGAGTAGGCACCCGTTTCCCTTTCGCCTCACCCCGCGCAGCAGGACAGTTTTTTCACATCCCTGTCGAAGGTCTGAGCCGCAAGCTTCAAACCTTCGACAGTCGTCAGATATGGAAAGATCGTCTCCGAGAGATCATCGATCGTCAGGCCGCAGCGGATGGCCAAGGCTGCCGTCTGAATGCTGTCAGCACCCTCTGGTGCAAGGATGTGAGCGCCAAGGAGTTTCCGGGTTGACCCGTCGGCGACCAGCTTGATCAGGCCGCGCGTGTCGCGCGCCGCCAGCGCCCGCGGCACATTGTCGAGGGAAAGGACGGAGGTGCGAACCGAATGTCCGGCAGCCCGCGCCTGCGCTTCGGTCATGCCGACGCTCGCCACCTGCGGATCGGTAAAGACCACGGCGGGCATTGCGGTGTTGTCGTAACTCAGGCTGTTGCCGTTCAATGCGTTCTTGGCGGCGAGCTTTGCGCCATAGGCGGCCATGTAGACGAACTGATCTTTTCCGGTTACATCGCCGGCGGCATAGACGCCCGCCTTCGAGGTGCGCATGCGATCATCAACGATGATGGCCCCGGCCGGTGTCAGGTCTATACCGGTTTCAGCAAGCCCAAGGGCTTCAGTGTTCGAGCGGCGTCCCGTCGCCACAAGAATCCGCTCGGCAGTCAAGATTTCCGGACGTCCGTCCCGCGCGATGGCGAGGGCAACACCACCATCATCGGTCTTGCGGGCGGACTCGTAGGTAATGCCGCTGACGATTTTAATCCCCTCATCGGCCAGATAGGTGGCAAGCGCAGCGCCGATTTCGGGTTCAGCCTCCGGCAGAAGCCGGCTGCGGAACACGAGTGTCACTTCGACACCGGCCCGTGCGAAAGTCTGGGCAAGCTCCACGCCGATGTAGCCGCCGCCAAGCACTATCATCGAGCGTGGCAGCTCGGTCAGGGCGAGCGCTGTCGTGCTGTCGAGCGGCGATACGTCAGCGATCCCCGGAATCCCCGGCAACGCCGGACGCGCACCGGTGGTGATGATAATTCGCTCGGAGCCGATGTGCTGGCCCGCGACCTGGACACCGCCGTCAACGAGGCGGGCCGGACCTTCGTGGTAGACCACATTGTTGTACTCCGGCAGCAGATCAGCGTATTTCGCCTGTCGCAGACCGGCAACCAAAGCGTCTTTCTGGGCGATCTGAGCGGCCCAATCAACCACGCGTGCGCCGCTTTCGATCCCATCAAACCGGGCAGCCGCATCGTTGGCGTGACGTACAGCCTCCGTGGCCCGGATCAGGGCTTTCGAGGGCACGCAGCCGATGTTGACGCATGTACCGCCGATCGTGCCATGCCCGACAAGAGCCACTTGGGCGCCTAGTTCGGCGGCCGTGATCGCGGCGGAGAAACCGGCCGAGCCAGCTCCGACGACCACAAGATCATAACGGCCGTTGCCTTTGTTGGAAGTTGGAACGTCGCAAGCTTCACACATTCAATTCACCTTTGTTGTCTTGTTATTCATCGAGCAGCAATTGGCATCCGCTGATGAGGCGGAACGCCGACGCCGGTAAAGATAAAGTGCGGACGCCCCAATCGCGGCGAGAGCGATCGGGATCAGCACATAGCCGGCCGCTGCGAACCATGCGGAAAAGCCAAAAGAGCCAGCGGCGACCAAAAGAAATGGCGCGGCGCAACAGATGACGGCGAGAAACCCGACTTCGCCAAGGCCGATGAACTTTCCATCTGTCATGCTGAACCTCCTTACTGCGAAACGCCGGACGGATAGCCAGCATTGGTGGTTGCGGTGATCAGCGCGGCGACATTCGTCTGGCTGTCGTCAAAGCGCACCTTCGCGATCGCCGCGCCGGTCGCCTCCGATACATCAACATCGAGCACGCCTGGAACGTTGCTGAGCGCCCGCTTCACAATCGGGCCGCAGAGTTCGCAGGTGGCATTGGCAACATTCAAGGTTACGGTCTGCTCGGCGGCAAAAGCGTGACCACCCGTCAGCAGGGACGCAGTAAGGGCAATGAGGGGCAGGATTTTCATGAGATTCTCCTTGGGATTAAGCATCGAGGACAAGGCGGGCGGCGTAGGGAAAGCCCACGGCGATAATGATCAAGACAGTTGCGACCCAAAGGCCGATCTTGGCGTTCCGATGGGATGATGGACGCGCGCAGTAGGAACCCTCGGCGCATTCAGCCGCCTTCGGCCTGCGATAGACGAGATAGAAACCGTAGCCGAGGCAGGCGAGCGCGATCGTGATAAACACAGGCTGGTAGGGTTCGAACGCGGTCAAATTGCCGATCCACGCGCCGCTGATGCCAGCGAAGAACAAGGCAAAGGGCAGCACGCAACAGGTTGCTGCGCCCAGTGCCGCAACGATGCCGCCGACCGACAGCAATGCTGCCCGATCAAAACCCTTTTCGGCTGGCTCTGTGACTGTATTTGCCAGCGTCCGTGTTTCATCCTGCATCATCGTTCACATGCTCCCGCAATTGATCTATCGTGACCCTAGTGCCTGTAGCGACTACAGGGTCAAGCGAGAAATTTTCACGGATTTGTGCGAGCTATGTGATGACACAGAATGATGAATTTTCGATCGGCGTGCTGTCCGAGCGCAGCGGCGTCAACATAGAGACGATCCGCTATTACGAGAAAATCGGCGTCATGCCGAAGCCCGCCCGCAGCGCAGCGGGTTATCGTATCTACACAACTGAACACGCAAGGCGGCTGCATTTCGTGCGGCGCGGCCGTGAACTCGGCTTCAGCCTGGACGAGCTGCGCGGCCTGCTTCGCCTGGTCGATGGGCATACCTACACCTGCCGGGAGGTCCATGCGCTCACCATCGAACATTTGAAAGATATCCGTCAGAAAATCGCCGATCTGCGGCGTCTGGAGCGGGCCATGTCGAATATGGCGGCGCAATGCACCGGCGATCAGGTTCCAGAATGTCCGGTCATAGATGCCCTTTTTGAAATGCGGTCAATCAAGCGTTCCCGCTCCGTTCAAGCTTAGCGTACGATTTCGAGCAGCTCTTGTTCTGACCCCAATCTTACCTTGGGACTGAATTCCGATCCCTGGGATATCCATGAAGCGGCGCATCATCTCGATACCGGCGGCGATCGAGTGGATCTTCTCCGTCAGCGGTGCGATTTTCTCGCAAGCTTCCATTACAGATGCAGCAATGGCAGTACATATGACCGCGGCTGTCGACCAAGCCGACGGTGCGCAGGTGTATTTGGCCCGGAAGGATTGCGATAGGCATCCCCGATCAGACCCCTCTGTCCATTTCCTTGTGTCACATCTGCAGTCGAGTCACTGTTAGCGCAGTACCGTTCGTGCTATAAAGCAGGGGATCCAATCCCATTGGAGTGTCTCATGAGACAGCTCGGCGCGATACTGACAGCGATCACTCTGGCGACGCTTGGAACCGCGAGCGAAGCTCAAGAGCGACAGCCTTTTCATGTTGCCGAGTTCCCGGACAACAGGATTATCAGCTTGGCCATTCTCATGTCCGAAGCGTCCGCCGACTTGCAGTTTGATTACGACGTCGAGGTGGAGCTGACCGAGCATGACCCTGATGGCCAGACGATCTTTGCCGACGATGGGCACCATCTGGTTCGGGTGCGGTGCACGGCGCCGAGAGCTGTCAAGGTGGGGAGCATTCTCTACAAGCTGGGGACGCCTGCTGTGGCGGACGACTGGAAAGGAGACCTCTGGAAGACCCTCTGCTTCCAGCCTGTCTCATAGTAGAGTTCAAAGCGGCAGCACGGGAGTCGAAAAGAAGTATTTTTCCTCTGAGCGAACAGCCGCGCCTCGTGCGAGGCGCGGCTTCGCAGCCTTACTTAACCTGGGTGACGGTCAGCTTGCCATTGACCCGCTCGGCAACGAACTGGACCTTGGCGCCGACCTTGAGCTTTTCCAGAAATGCTTCGTCGGCGACTTGGAAAACCATGGTCATAGCGGGCATTTCGAGGCTTTTCAGTTCCTCGTGAATGAGCGTGACCTTCTTGGCCTTCTCGTCCACCTTCTTCACTGTACCGTTCGTAAACTCTTGGGCGAATGCGCCAGCGGTGGAGGCGAGCGCGATTGCGGCGGCGAGGGTAATCTTCGCGATGGTTTTCATATCAGCTTCCTTTCTGATTACTTCTTGGCGACCGTGACGTCGCCGTGCATGCCCGCATCGTAATGGCCGGGCACGAGGCAAGCGACCTTGAAGACGCCATCATTGGTGAACTTCCAGACGATCTCCCCGGTCTTGCCCGGGGCGAGGCGGATCGCGTTCGGGTCGTCATGTTCCATCTCCGGGAACTTTTCCATGACGGCCTTGTGCTCCATGACCTTGTCTTCCTGGTCCAGAACGAACTCGTGATCGAGTTCACCGGCGTTCTTGATCGCAAACACGATGGTCTGGCCCTTGCGAACCTTGAAGTTGTTCGGGGTGAAAATCATCTTGCCGTCGTCCGTCTCCTTCATGGTGACGCGGACTGTCTGCGTTGCCTTGGACTTGTCGCCAGGTTCCCCGACAGTCATTTCTCCGTGGCCACCTTCATGGGAGCCCGAGGCAAGGACCGGCGTCGCGAGAGTGGCCAGCAGGAGGCCAATGAGTACAGTTTTCATAACTCTGTCCTTTGGTTGAGAGTATTTAATCAGCCGTGATCCGAGTGCTTCGGAGTGAGCTTTGTCTTTGCATCCTTGGCCTTAGGAATGTCCGGAAGCGCTCCCGTCCATTCCCAAGCCTGCGTACCGGGTGGGTTTTCATACCAGCCCGGGTCGCTATAATCGCCCGCTGAGATGCCCTCGCGGACCTTCACCACGGAGAACATGCCCCCCATTTCGATAGGGCCGTGGGGACCCCATCCAGTCATCATGGGAACGGTGTTTTCCGGTATCTCCATCGACATTTCGCCCATATCCGCCATACCGGCGGTTCCCATGGGCATGTACTCGGGACGGAATTGCCTGATCTTCTTCGCAACCTCCTTCTTGTCGACACCGATGAACGTCGGGATTTCGTGTCCCATCGCATTCATGGTGTGGTGCGACTTATGGCAATGGATTGCCCAGTCGCCGACATACTTGGCATCAAACTCGTACGCCCGCATCGCACCGACCGGGATGTCGATGCTGACTTCCGGCCACCGCGCCTCCGGCCGAACCCATCCGCCGTCGGTGCCCGTGACCTCGAACTCATGGCCGTGCACATGGATCGGGTGGTTGGTCATCGTCAGATTGCCCACGCGTATGCGCACCCGGTCGCCCTGGCGCACGTTCAAGGTGTCGATGCCCGGGAAGACGCGGCTGTTCCAGCACCAGAGGTTGAAGTCCAGCATGGTCATGATCTTGGGCGTCGCGCTGCCGGGCTCGATGTCGAAGGCATTGAGCAGCAAGCAGAAGTCGCGGTCCACCGCGCTGATCTGCGGGTGCCGCGTCTTGGGATGCGTGACCCAGAAGCCCATCATGCCCATGGCCATCTGGGTCATCTCGTCGGCATGCGGGTGGTACATGAAGGTGCCGGGACGGCGCGCCACGAACTCGTAGACATAGGTCTTGCCGGGGGCGATGGCCTTCTGCGTCAGGCCCGAGACCCCGTCCATGCCATTGGGCAGGCGCTGGCCATGCCAGTGGATGCTGGTGTGCTCGGGCAGCTTGTTGCTGACGAAGATGCGCACGCGGTCGCCCTCGACCACCTCGATGGTGGGGCCGGGCGACTGGCCGTTGTAGCCCCAGAGATGGGCCTTCATGCCCGGAGCCAGCTCGCGCAGCACCGGCTCGGCCACCAGGTGGAACTCCTTGACGCCCTGGTTCATGCGCCAGGGCAGGGTCCAGCCGTTGAGGGTGACGACCGGGTTGTAGGTCCGGACCTGTCGTCGGGCGCACAGGCGTCTGCGTGGTGGCGGAGTCCATCACGGCTGCTTCTGGAAGCCCCATGTTTGAGGTCTGTCCCCAGGCAGTGGATGAGACGATTGCCGCGCTAGCAGCACCGGCTCCAAGAAACTGTCTTCTATTGAACATCTTCGTTTCCTTTCTCAGTGCCCGCCGCTTTCGGCTTCCTCAGCCGACGCGACTTCGGTCTCCGCCGATGCGGAACCAGTGCTGCCGCCATAGATGACGGGTGCAAGGTTCGCTTCCGCGAGCCAGAAGTCGCGCTTGGCGTTGACGGCAAGGATGGTGGAGTCGATCTTTTCGCGGGTGTCCGCGATCAGTTCGAACGTGCTGGTGATCATGCCGTTGTAGGTAAGGAGGGACTGTTCCTCGATTGCACTACGAAGCGGCAGAACACTGTTTCGGTAGTGACGGGCGATGTCATAGTTCGACCGGTATGCCACGTAAGCGGACCGAGCCTCGGAGCGAACGTTAACCGCTTTTTCCGCAAGCTGATTGGCCGCTCGCATATAGGCGAGTTCGCCTTTCCGCATACGGGCCTGACCGGAATCGAAGATCGGTATCGTGAACTCCAATGACGCGGTCTTCGAGATGCTGCGATGGGTTTTCCCATCCTCACGCTCTCGTTCCTGCTCCAGTGTGCCGACCAGCTCGATGTCGGTGACAAACCGGGTGACATCCTCCAGCTTGTAGGACTGGGCAGTCGCATCAAGCTCCAGGCGTGCGACCTGCAGGTCCATACGTTTGTGGATCGCTTCGGCTTCGATGTCGTCCCGCTTGATCAAGCCCTTCGGCAGCGAAGGCAGGCGGTTCGGAATCTGGAAGTTGATGTCCGAACCCGACAGCCCCATCAGCCGGATCAATTCTTCCTTGGCGAGTTTCGCTTCCAGACGCGCCTTCGCAGTTTCGCCCGTCAGCTCGGCATAGAAAACGTGCTCACGCGCCTGATCGGCCTTCGCCATCGATCCGGCTTCGCCTATCTTCTTCGCCAACTCAGAGGCGGCGTCGGCGGCAACCTTGGCCTGGTTGAGATAAGCAACATTCTCCCATGCAGCTACTGCATTGATCCATGCGCGGCGGGTTTCTGAAGCCAGCGAGATGGTTTCCAATGCTGCGTTCAACTGTGCCTGCCGGAACCGGGTCTCCGCCAGTTTGATGTTCTTATCATAGGTGACCAAAGCAAGAATGTTTGCGGCAATGGCACCTTCCAATACCCGGTACGCTTCGAGACCAGGGGTGCCGATACCGGAAAGTCCCACCGAGAACGACGGGAGGACAGACAGTTGTGTCTGCCAAGCGTCAGCCGCACTGTCGCCGAGATCGGCGTAAGATGCCTGCAAGCCCTTGTTGTTCAAAAGTGCGACCTGTACGGCGGTCTCGACGTCTATGGTCTTTTTGGCCATCAGCGCCTTTACGCGTTCGCGTGTCTGCTCAGCTTGTTGGCGGTTCTGCACCCAGACAGTCTGCTTACCGGTCGCCTCGGAACCCCTCGCAGAGGCGTTGGCGAAACCCGCATCTTTTGCTGAGTACCCCGTGCTGACGCAACCCGTTGCGAAAATCGGAAGCACCAGGGTCGAGATCAGTTTGATCTTCAGCGATCCCATCATGCACCTCCGCCGGGTGCTTGAGCATCGTTGAGACCACGCCACGGCTTGGGATCGACCGGCATGCGGTGGGAATAAGCACCCACGGCGTTCTGGTAGGCGATGGGGGCAACATCGACTACCGTGTCGGGATGATTAGACGAGGCAACGACTTCGGGCAGCGTGGATGCGCATCCGCTCACAACGAACGGAAGAGCAGCCACCAGTAACAAACGGTTCATGGTGAAAATCCGAGAAAATAGATGACAGGCGCGTCAGAGCGCGTAATCGCGCAAGACACAGCAACACCCTCAAAGGGCCGCTATTTCTCAGATATTAGGAGGCAGATGCAGACGTGGTGCCAAGCCAACATAGCGCGTGTCATCGATAAAGCCGTTGACCGGTTCGAGACGCGGATGGGCTAGCGTCGTGCTGCCGCAGTCAATGGCCGCGACGCCACAATAGTCCTGACAGCAGCTTTTCTTCGAGCTTTTGGAGTCGGCATGGTCGTGTTGATCGCCATGGTGATCAACGTCGGCCATGGCAGCGTGATCGCTGCCATGGGACATTAAATGGTCCGCCTCGACCTGGGTCGCTTCGACCGGCACTTCCGGATGCATTGCAGCGTTGACCGTAGACAAGCTATATCCAGCCAGTGACACGAGGATCACCAGTCGAAAGGCCAGCGCTACCGCTGCAGATGCGAATCGAAAAATTCCGCTCATACTTAAGTAAATCGCTAGACCCTTGAACATTGTCAATCGACGCTTCTCTCAATCATGGATTCGCGACGTTTGTGTGGCATATCCACCACGCGCTAAAATAGGGAAGCACGCTCGGCAGCTCGTGAGCCGACGAGCGTGTGCTGGCAGTGCCGTCAGTTGCTGCGCTGTTTTTTCAGGTAGTCTGCCTGCGGATCGATGATCGATACTGAGCCGTACCGGCTGTTGGTACGTTCGACCCTGCCGTTGTCCAGAACGCGAAAGCTGACATCGGGGTCGGACACGGACGATGCTGCATCACCCGGATTGCCGTGTCCCTGCGTAATCTTCGCGATGGGCGAAGCGGTTTCGCTGAGAATGGTGTTGGCGAAGGCACCGGAGGTGACGGACAGCAAGGCGACAGCGGTGACGGCGATTCGTTTCATCATGATCTATTCCTCGTTTAAGACTGCTACGTGCAGCATCTGGAATTTAGATCGCTCGTTTTTCGCCCACCTGTCCCGCACTATACAAATTTGTAAACCGGGGATCACAGCATCTGCCGCAAGAATGCCCAAATCTCAGAGCGTTGAAGTGAGCTACCGGTTTCACTACAGGGCCAAAACTCAAGAAGAATTCTTTGCCGCATGAAAATACTTATAATCGAAGATGATCACATCACAGGAACCTACATTCAAAAGGGTTTGAGCACTGCAGGGCACGCAGTAGACTGGCTCCGGGATGGCCGTGACGCGCTCGCGGCGGGCTTGGACCCAGGGTACGATGTTCTCGTTGTAGATCGAATGATCCCTGGTCTGGATGGCCTGAATCTCGTCAAAGGCTTACGAGCAGCGTCGGTACGAACGCCGGTGTTGTTTCTCACGGCGATTAGCGGTGTGGACGATAGGGTCGAGGGTCTAGAAGCAGGCGGTGATGATTATCTGGTGAAGCCTTTTGCGTTTTCAGAACTAACTGCTCGGATTGGTGCCCTCGTTCGACGCCCCCCAATCGCAATAGAAAGGACAAAGTTGCGGGTAGGCGACTTGGAGATGGACCTGGTCACCAGAACCACCTGTCGCGCGGGGCAGCGCATCGAACTCCTACCGCGCGAGTTCTCGCTACTGGAATTGTTGATGCGGAATGAGGGGAGGGTCCTTACAAAAACGATGTTCCTCGAAAAGATATGGAACTTCAATTTCGACCCGCAAAGTTCCGTTGTGGAAACCCACATCAGCCGCCTGAGGGCGAAGATTGACAAACCATTCGAGAATCCACTTTTGCACACCGTCAAGAACACCGGTTATACCTTGCATGCTCGCGGGTAGCGTATTCAAGAGCACGGCTGTCCGGCTCGCAATTATCTATATTGCACTTTTTGTGATTGCCTACCTCGTAGCCAATATCGCGGCCTACCAGATGGTGATTCGATTCCTCGATGACAGGTTGAATGCCAACGTCATGGAACGATACCGGGAAATTACCTCAGCTTACGAGGGGCGCGGTCTCGTCGGCGCAGTTCGGATGATCGAGAGCCATGGCCCTGCCATCAGGGGCCAGGAGACGATGTACACACTGCGAGGCCCCGCTGGCGAACTGGTCGCCGGTAACGCGGAGCTGGCAGATGTGCCAGCAGGGTTCTCGCTGCTCCGGCCGGAGGACCAACACGCAAGCGCGTCGCACTACAAGTTGTTCCGAGGCCCATTGGGTGAAAACGATCTGACCGTTGGTATCAGCTACCGCGACACCGACGAACTGGCCCGGATAGTTTTGATAAGTTTCGGGTGGGCGACCGCGATCATCCTTGCCGTCGGTATGACTGGAGCGGCGATCCTGGCCTATCGCACTCGTAAGCGCATCTTCGTTCTCTCCCGCACCGCGCACGAAATTGGACATGGCGAGCTTTCCAAACGGCTTCCAGTTTCATCTCGGATGGATGAAATCGACGTCCTTTCGTCTGAGGTCAATGTCGCGTTGGCGCGGCTGGAATTGAGCGTTTCTACCCTGAAACAGGTAACCACGGACGTCGCTCACGATCTGAAGACACCGATTGGGCGGACCTTCCTTGTCCTTGAGGATGCCATGGAATCCGATGGGGTCGGGGATATGAGAGGCGGGATCGAAGCCGCCTTGGTCGAACTTAAATCCATTGCCGACACGTTCGACGCCCTCCTGCGGATCGCGCAGATCGAGGCGCGCATCCGAACAGAAAACTTCACCGTGTTCGATCTGAAGCCCTTGGTCACTGACCTTTACGAAATCTACGAGGCTATCGCTGTCGAGGGTGGATACGAGCTGTCCCTGAGTATCGGAAGTGGAGCTTGCCTTATAAATGGTGATCCCGATCTCATCCGGCAGTTGTTGGCCAACCTTCTGACGAACTCAATGAGGCATACGCCAGACGGGTCGAAAATCGCTTTAGAACTCTCGCGTGGCCATCGCACCATCAGTTTGGGCGTTTCAGATAACGGCTCTGGGATTCCTCGTGAAGAACGGAAACGCGTTTTCGACCGATTTTATCGCCTCGAAAAGAGCAGAACGACAACCGGGTCTGGATTGGGTCTCAGCCTGGTCAAGGCAATCGCCGAGTTGCACGGCGCAAATACGGAACTGCTGGATAACGAGCCCGGTCTCCAGGTCGTCACAAAGTTTCGAGAGGCGGAGAACGGGAACCTTTAAGCTCTACCAGGGTTTGCATTTGAGTTTTGGGAGCTTTGAATGCAGGTGCGAACCCAACTTCGGGAAGTTCTGCGCGCGATCAGTGTTTTGCTGATGGTGCTCCACGTCATGGCCGCTACACCCGCTGGGGTACACCAAATGGGGTGTCGCGAGGTTGAGGTTAGCACAAGCGATTCCCACCGGGAGATGCTGCCCACGGGCACTTGCTGCACCAACCTTCATTGCTGCCCGGTCATCCAGGACGTTTCGACACCTGGGGCACCGCTTGCGATCCGATATCTCCCAGAAATGCGGCTTCAGACAGATGTCGCCCTCGTGCTCGACAAATCCATCGACCCGCCCCCTCGAACCCTGTCGCTGTGACGTGTTTTCCTCTCACAAACAGGAGTTCAAAATGAAAATCCTTCTGAAATCATCCGTCGCCGCAATCCTACTGGCCACCGTAGTCGGGGTCTGAGTAGCAACGGAACAGAAAACCTACATAAGGGATTTCACAGCTCAGCGGTCAGCGCCAGCGGCCCAGCTCCTTGATCGTTTTCCTGTGGCATTTGAGGTGATGCTTCATCAGCCTGATGTCGTGGGGGTAATCCTGCTCCGGCCGAAACTCGTAATCCGGATCGATGTGGAATTGGTTGCGGGTAAAACACTCGAACAGATTGATGTCGCCCCAGGTGTCGATAACCTGTTCGAGGCTTTTCGCCATATGATGCAACGGCGAACCAGGTCCGTCCTCAGCCCTCATCTTATGAAGGCGCAAATGGATGTGTTGCAGCATGTCGGTGCGCATGTAGCTGTTCAAAAGCATGAGCGAGTGGGTCGGTGTCTTCGGAACAGCAAAGCCCATCTTATCTTCTGGCTGCAGGTCCGCGACATCCTGGTGGTCGTCGTTGTCAGTCATCACGTTTCGCTCGCAAGAGATTTTGCCCCGCCGGTGGCATCCACAAAAGCCCTGCCCGAACGTCGCAACAAACCCCGGTTTGATGTGACGCCGCAAAGCAGATCGCAACAATTTCCGCAGAGCGGTCAAATTCTATAAATACCCGTGCAGAAACCTATAGCCGATAAACTCTCTGCCGTCTAAGTTAATGTGAAACGGGGAGCGCCGATGCTGATTGGTTATATGCGGGTTTCGACCATCGAGCAGAATCTCGATCTCCAACGCGACGGTCTTGAACGCGCCGGATGTGAGAAGATTTTCGACGACGTATGCTCGGGCCGTGCAACAGAACGGCCGGGTTTGGCTAAAGCGCTTGAGATCGCGCGGGCTGGTGACGCTCTGGTAGTGTGGAAGCTCGATCGCATCGGCCGCTCGCTTGCCCATGTGGTCGGCCTGGTCAGCGACCTTCAGAAGCAAGGGATCGGCCTGAAGGTCCTGACCGGCGACGTAGACACCACGACGACAACCGGGCGCCTCGTCTTCGGCATCTTTGCCACCCTGGCGGAGTTCGAGCGCGATCTCATCCACGAACGCACCATGGCGGGGCTGGCAGCGGCGCGTGCCCGAGGCCGGGCTGGTGGGCGCCCGCGCGTCATGACACTGAAGAAGCTGAAGGCGGCCATGGCCATGATGGCAGATCGCGACAACGCTGCGCGTGATGTCGCGGCTGAACTCGGTGTGTCGTTGTCGACGCTCTATGCCTACGTCGATGCCAAGGGAAAGCCTCGCGAGCGGGCAAGTGATCTGCTGGCAAGCAAGCGTCGAGCGAAACGCGACAATAGCATGCAGGCGTAAAAGACCGTGCCGGTAGGATATCTGAGCGAGAGCCAGGCGCGGGAATATGGCTGTTTTCCCGACGAGCTTACCCCGGATCAACTGGCTCGCTATTTCCACCTCGATGACGCCGATCGTGCGTTCGTCGCCTTGCATCGCGGCGATCACAATCGTCTGGGCGTCGCCGTCCAGCTCGGATCGTTGCGCATACTCGGCACCTTTCCGGAAGACCCCACAGAGGCACCTGTTCCGGCCCTGCGCTTCACCGCCCGCCAGCTTTCGCTCACCGAGCCCGAAGAGTTGATTGCCGAATATGCCCGCAGCGAAGGGCGCTGGCGCCATGCGCCTCGCATTCGTCAGCACTACGGCTACCGAACCTATACCGATTTCGGTGTCGCGTTCCGTCTCAACCGCTTTCTTTACGCCCTGTGCTGGACGGGATCGGACCGACCGTCGGCTCTCTTCGACCGGGCCGTCGCATGGTTGCTGGAAGCCAAGGTCCTGCTGCCGG
This sequence comes from Roseateles sp. XES5, assembly GCF_020535545.1. Taxonomy (NCBI): domain Bacteria; kingdom Pseudomonadati; phylum Pseudomonadota; class Betaproteobacteria; order Burkholderiales; family Sphaerotilaceae; genus Roseateles; species Roseateles sp. XES5. The sequence goes on along the minus strand of NZ_CP084755.1, from coordinate 26,862 downwards.
GCCTGTCTGTGCTGGAAAGGGCCGTGGCAAGGGTTCGCACACGGGCGAACAGCCGGCTGCATAGATTGCTGATCGAGTCGATGACGCCCGAGCAGCGTGCGCGACTGGATAGCCTGGTCGCTGTTTCCGAAGGCAGTCGGCAAAGCCCGCTCGACCGGCTGCGCGATGGACCGTACATTCAGAGCGGGCGGGAGATCAGCCGTGCACTCGGCCGTCTGGAAGAGATTCGCACCCTCGCAAGCGGCCTGCCGTCGCTCGATCGGCTGCCACCGGGTAAAGTCACGGCGCTGGCGCGGTTTGCCAGCGCTGCAAAGGCTCAGGCCGTTTCGCGTCTGCCGGCCGACCGGCGCGCTGCAACCCTGCTGGCCTTTATTCGAACACTCGAAGCATCGGCCGGGGATGATGTCATCGATCTGTTCGACGCGGTTACGACATCGATGGTGTCGGAGGCGTCGTCGGCCGCCAAGCTGGCAAGATTGCGGTCGCTGCGAGACCTGGATGCAGCGGCACTGAAGTTACGCGACGCGGCGATCGTCATTCTCGATCCCGAAACGCCCGACGATGCAGTCCGCACCGCAATCTTCGACCTGATCGACAGGCAGGCGCTTGACGCGGCCGTCGAGCGTGTCGGCACCCTCGCGGAACCTCACGACGACACCTACTTTACCGAACTCAGGAAGCACAATCGCAAGATTGCCTATACGCCGGGACTGCTCGCCGGCCTCGATCTCGGCGCGGCTCCCGCCGGCCGGCCCTTGCTGGAGGCCATTGATTATCTCCGTGTGGTTCATTCCGGCCGCAAGCGCGCCGGCCCACCACCAACAGCCTTTGCGCCAAAGGCATGGCAGACCCAACTCAAGACTGCCGATGGCGCTGTCGATCTGACAGGATATCGGCTCTGCATCCTGGACGAACTGCGCCGCGCCATTCGCCGGCGCGACATCTTTCCGGTTCACTCACTGCGGTATGCCGATCCGCGCAAGGGGCTGCTATCAGGTCCAGCATGGGAAGCTGCACGTCCGACGGTCTGCCGCACCGTCGGAGTGTCCACCGTTGCTGACGAAGAACTCGGGCGTTTGTCGAGCCGGCTAGACCGAGCCTATAGGGAAACCGCCGATCGTGTCCCGCTGAACCCGGCCGTCACCATCATCAATACCTCGGAAGGCTCGGACCTGTCCCTCGATCGCCTGGAAAAGATCGAGGAACCGCCTAGCCTCATCGCGCTGCGCGCCGCGATCGATGCGCGTCTGCCTCGGCTCGATCTGCCCGAACTGATCATGGAAATGCATGCGAAAACCGGCTTTGCCGATCTCTTCACCCACGCCAGCGAGGGCGGCTCACGCGCGGAAAACATCGCAACCAGCATCTGCGCCGTTCTTGTCGCCGAAGCGACCAATACCGGATTCGAGCCGCTGGTTCGCATCGATACCCCGGCACTTCGACGCTCCCGGCTCAGCTGGGTCAAGCAGAACTTCCTGCGCGCCGAGACGCTGACCGCCGCAAACGCCGCTCTGGTCGCGGCGCAAAACGCCATCCCCCTGGCGAGAAAATGGGGCGGCGGTGAAGTGGCGTCCGCCGATGGATTGCGGTTCGTCGTGCCGGTCCGCACCATTCATTCCGGCCCCAATCCGCGATATTTTGGGCAGGAGCGCGGTATCACCTGGTACAATCTCGCTTCAGATCAGTTTACCGGCCTCAACGCCATGACCGTTCCAGGCACCCTGCGCGACAGCCTCAACCTCCTCGCCGTCGTGCTGGAACAGGAGACCGAGCTTCAGCCCACCGAGATCATGACCGACACGGCCGGATATACCGACACCGTCTTCGGCATCTTTTATCTGCTCGGATACCAGTTCAGCCCTCGCATCGCAGATGTCGGCGGGGCAAGATTCTGGCGCGCCGATGCAAAAGCCAACTACGGCATCCTCGACGATCTCGCGGCGAACAGGATCAACATGAAGCTGATCATCGAGCATTGGGACGATCTGTTGCGGCTTGCCGGCTCCCTCAAACTCGGCGTCGTCCAGGCCGCTGGCCTCACCCGAACCCTCCAGACCAATGACCGGCCAACCCGTCTCGCTCGCGCCCTGCAGGAACTCGGCCGCCTTATCAAGACGCTCTACCTCCTGCGCTTCATTGATGATGAAAGCTACAGGCGCCGTATTCTCGTCCAGCTCAATCGAGGTGAGGGTCGCCACCAGCTCGCCCGCGTCATTTTTCATGGAAAACGTGGTGAACTGCGGCAGCGCTATCATGAGGGACAGGAAGATCAGCTCGGAGCACTCGGCCTGGTCGTCAATCTCGTCGTGCTCTGGAACACGATCTACACGGATGCAGCCGTCAACCAGCTCTTGACTGAAGGCTACGACGTCAAGCCGGAGGATGTCACGCGTCTCTCGCCGCTCGGCTTCCGTCACGTCAACATGCTTGGTCGATACGCCTTCACGCTCCCCGATTTCGTGGCCCGAGGCGAACTCAGGCCTCTACGCGATCCGAAAACCGCCGACCCCGATGACGAGCCGTGAAATCCTTATGTAGGTTTTCTGTTCCGTTGCTACTCAGACCCCTAGTCGGCTCGTTCCCGGCCGCAGCACAGATGGCGTATCCGGAGAAATGTAAGTCCGACATGGCCAAACCCGGTGACACCACGATGCAAGGCCACGAAATGTCCATGCCCGAAATGACTGACTACCAGAAAGACTCGATGGACGGCATGAAGATGATGAACATGAACATGATGCAGGGAATGATGAAAAAAGACCCTGACGTCTCGTTCGTGTGCGGAATGATTGCGCACCATATGGGTGCAATCAGCATGGCTGAGGTCGAACTGAAACACGGCGATAACGCTGAGGCCAAAGCGGCAGCTCAGAAAATCATCGACGATCAAACGAAGGAGGTCGAAGAGCTGACGTCCTGGGTCGAGAAGGAGGTCAAGTGATGCATCATCAATCCTCCGAGATGAAAGCCTGCATCGAAAGCTGCTTGGCCTGTTACAGCGAGTGTCTATCTATGGCGATGGGGCACTGTTTGGAAGTGGGCGGCAAGCATACTGAGCCTGCGCATTTCAAGCTGATGATGGCCTGCGCCGAGATTTGCCGGACGTCGGCTCAATTCATGCTCATCGGTAGCGGGCACCATAAGCACATTTGCCGAGAATGCGCCGAGATTTGCCGCCAGTGTGCCGATGATTGCGAACGGGTCGGCGATATGCAGGGCTGCGTCGACGCATGCCGCAGATGTGCGGAAAGCTGTGAACAGATGGCCGCGTGACCTGACGTGGCCCCGACGACTCCTCGTCGGGGCCACCACTTCATTTACGTGCAGCGCGCAACGATGACGACGTTCGTGAGCATGTAGAGGTTGGCACGAATTGTGATTTCCTCTTGGCTGCGGGTACTCACTACGGTGCGTTGGGGTCCATGGTAGGCTCGCAGAAATCTGAGCTTCCCTGTGTACCGCTACAGAACTCACGTCTAGGCTATCATAGGGCCGCGCTTCTAAGCCTGAGCGAGTTGCCAATTACGCTCACCGACGACAGCGCCATGGCTGCCGCTGCGATGATCGGAGACAAGAGCAGCCCGAAAGACGGGTATAGAATACCGGCTGCCACTGGCACACCCGCCGCGTTGTAGATAAAGGCGAAGAACAGGTTTTGGCGAATATTTGCCATCGTTGCTCGGCTGAGCTGACGGGCACGTACAATTCCCTGTAGGTCGCCTTTCAGCAGGGTGACACCAGCACTTTCGATAGCAACGTCGGTACCGGTACCCATGGCGATGCCAACGTCGGCAGCTGCCAGGGCAGGAGCATCGTTGACACCGTCGCCCGCCATGGCAACGATTTTGCCCTCGCTTCTCAGTCTGGAAACAATCTTGCTTTTGTCTTCGGGAAGCACCTCTGCCTCTACTTCCGAAATCCCCAGACGACGTGCCACCGCAAGCGCCGTCGTCTTGTTGTCGCCAGTTAGCATCACCACCCTGACCCCTTCCGCGACAAGGTCCTTGACGGCTTCCGGGGTTGTCGCCTTCACGGGGTCGGCGATAGCAAACAATCCCTCGACATGCCCATCGGCAGCCATGAAGATGACCGTTGCGCCCTCGTTTCGCAGTTCTTCGGCGTGAACTGTGACCGAGGATACGTCGATACTGTTTTCTTCCATGATCCGGTGGCTGCCGAGGATTAGCTTTTTGCCATTGACGACCCCCGTCACGCCCTTGCCCACCGGGCTGTCAAAGTCCTGAGCATCCCCAACGGCGATTCCGCGTTCTGTCGCCGCGTTGACAATAGCAAGGGCGAGCGGGTGTTCGCTCGACCTTTCAAGCGTCGCTGCCGTCTGGAGCAGGTCAGTTTCGGAGACACCGTCACGCGGAACGATAGCGGTTAATTTTGGCCGACCCTCGGTTAGGGTTCCGGTTTTATCGACTACGAGCGTATTGACCTTTTCGAACCGCTCAAGTGCCTCCGCGTTCTTGATGAGGACACCAAGCCCAGCACCTCGGCCAACGCCGACCATAATCGACATGGGTGTAGCGAGGCCGAGCGCGCACGGGCAGGCGATAATCAAAACTGCGACAGCTGCAACAAGCCCATGGGCGAAGCGCGGCTCAGGGCCAATAAAGAACCAAACAAAGAAGGAGATGATCGCCACGGCGATGACTACCGGCACGAACCACCCGGAAACTTCGTCTGCCAGACGCTGGATAGGAGCCCGAGAACGCTGAGCCTCTGCAACCATTTTCACGATCTGGGCAAGCATGGTGTCCTTGCCGACCTTACCGGCTTCCATGATGAAGCCACCGGTCTGGTTCATCGTGCCTCCGATCAGCTTTGAACCAACTTCCTTTGTAACCGGCATCGATTCGCCGGTTATCATGGATTCGTCGATGGAGCTGCGACCTTCCAGCAGGGCACCATCGACCGGGATCTTTTCACCCGGCCGAACACGCAGGCGGTCTCCGACCGATACAGCGTCGAGGCCAATATCCTCGTCGCTACCGTCGTCGTTGACGCGCCTTGCGGTCTTTGGAGCCAGATCGAGAAGCGCACGTATAGCCCCCCCGGTCTGTTCCCGCGCCCGAAGCTCCAGTACCTGGCCAAGCAACACGAGAACCGTGATCACCGCCGCCGCCTCGAAATAAACGGCGACTGCACCCTCGCTGGAACGAAATGTTTCCGGGAAGATACCCGGCATGATCGTCGCGACCACGCTGTAAATCCAGGCGACGCCGGTGCCCATCGCAATGAGCGTAAACATGTTCAGGTGGCGGGTGATGATGGACTGCCAGCCTCGTTCAAAGAATGGCCAGCCGGCCCAAAGAACCACCGGTGTCGCCAAAACCAGCTGGACCCAGTTCGAGGTCTGTGGCCCGAGCACCATGTGCAGGTTCGTCAGGTGCCCGCCCATTTCCAAAACAAGCACCGGCACAGACAGGATTAAACCGATCCAGAATCTGCGGGTCATGTCGGCCAGTTCGGGGCTTGGGCCCGTCGCGACCTCCGGTGTTTCCGGTTCCAGAGCCATGCCGCAGATTGGGCAGTTTCCCGGCCCTGGCTGACGAACTTGGGGATGCATCGGGCAGGTGTAAACGACACCCTCGACTTCATCGACGGACGTTGCAGTCTTTAGTGGAACCACGTTCGATGAGTGATCATGGCCATGTTCGTGTCGATGGTGGGCATGCCCACGATGTTCGCTCGTCATGTCAGCCTCCCGTTAAATTGCGCCGTCATAGGTGATGAACGACATCATACCCGTCGCCATATGGTAGAGGTGGTGGCAATGCAGCGGCCAGCGACCCTGGTTTATCGCATCGAAGGCGATGGTAACCTGGGTCATGGGCGGAAGGACCACAGTGTCGCGCACCGCGCCTGTCAGTTTCTTTCCGTTGATCTCGACGACCTGGAAATGGTGACCATGCAGGTGCATAGGGTGAGCCATCATCGACATGTTGTGCATCGATATCTGTACTCGCTGCCCCTTGGCGACACTCAGCGGCTCCGTCTCTCCGATACGCCAAGTGTACTTCGCCATGTCGCCAGTGAGCATCAAAGTGTATTGACGATCAGGAGGACGGACCGCCAGCGGCGTCAGGCTCAGGAACTGCTGCTCCAGTGCGAGGTCGAGGACGGGACCCTTTTCCGTGCCCAGGGCATCGATTTTGTCCACTTGGGCGTCGGCGGTGGCAAGGACGATGCCTGTTCGTTCCTTGGCTCCTTCGCGCAGGGCCAAAATGGGAAAAGTGCCCGGTCCGGCGGGCAGTTTCACTCTGATATCGACGCGCTGGCCCATGGAAACAGGGAAGCGACGTCCGACGATTGGGACGATATCTATTCCGTCGACTGCAATCAGCTCACCGTCGACGGAGCCTGTGTCGATGGTGAAGGCCGTCGCTGTGGCACCATTGATGATGCGCAATCGGACTCGGCCACCCTTCTCCACCTGAACAACCTCGGGATCATCAAGGGTCCGGTCGTTGGCGAGATAGGCGTCGTATTCGATGTCGTTGAGGTCCATGGTCTGCATGTCCATCGTCGGCATCGCCGTGGCTGCATCACCATCCATCGGCATCTGGTGACCGGCATGCTTGTTCGTCAGGATGGTCGACATGTCGCCATGGTCCATCAACATCCCCTGCGCAGACCCTTCAGACTGGAGGCCCGCCAGCAACTCTTCGGGCGATCTGAACGAAAAATCATGGAGGAGGACCACCACTTCCTGTTCGTCAGTTGCCCGATCTCCGGCGGTACGTACAATCAAAGGTGCCGCCAAAAGGCTCTGTTCCTGAAGGGTGTGGGCATGCATCCAGTGGGTGCCGCCGTTGCCAACGGGGAAATCGTACAGTCTGGTTTCTTTCGCGTTCAAAAGCGCCGCAGGATTGTCAGGAACTCCATCCATACTCCATGGAGGCGTTAGCCCATGCCAGTGGATCAAGGTTTCCTCTGCTGTTTCATTGAGGAGGCGGACATTGAACTGTGTTTCCGCGTCCAGGACGAGTCCTGCTCCGCCGTTGCGGTTCGTGAGCCCGAACACGGATGCAGGCTTACCGTTCACTTCAAGCACACGTTTTCCGATAATCAAGTCGGTCACGGGTGCGCTGGCTCGGGCGACGGCGGCACCCAGTGGAGAAATTGCCGCTGCGCCGATGGCCAGCGTTTTCAAAAAATGTCGACGATGCATGGTGTCTCTCTCGATCTCGGTCGGCATGCCGACCATGTTGTTGATGATTGTGCCGCGCGTGGGCACGAGGTCGTCAGGCAACAGATCGAGGGGGTTCAAACCCAGGTGAGGGGACATGCCCTGAAAGGCGCACCAGCCAATGTATTTGTGGGCGAGCGGAAAACGGCGCTCTTATCTCTGGGATTGAATCGGCAATCGTCGTAAGGCAGACCGGGCAAGGGGAGCTGCAGCAAGTCTTGTCATTGAGCGCATCATTTGACTTCGCCGCACGGTGGTGATCCTGCTCATGCACGACGGCTGAACTTTGTGCGCTATAACATGTGTGGGCGACGGCGTGCGAAACAGGCGCGCTTGAGAAGATTGCGGCGGCGATTAGCGCTACCACAACCCTCCAGAAGCCCGATCTCTTGTCACACCAGCTCATTGCTCAACTCGCCTTCGCCCACATTGAACGTTACTCGTTCAAGCCCTGCTGACATTGATCTCTGTCAACACAGCCGCTCGTACGGTCATCCTGCGCCTTCCAACAGTGGGAAGGTCAAGAGGTTTTTTGAATATTGCGCTTTCATCCCCGTCTGGCCGCAGGGCACTCCGAGGTGATTTACCACTGTTCGGTTATAATTGGGGCGATCCTGCATCTATGACGCAGTTCGGTCATAAGCCTCTGCCAGCTAGCAATGGACGTGAACTCTTGGACAAGGTTTCCCCAGCGATGATGAGGTAGCAAGTCCAGCGTTTTTTCAACGGAATGGCAACCGCTATCGCACCGGTTTATTCAATCCACGACATACCTGAGCGTTGGCGCAGAGGCTTAAATGGCAAAACACATCCCGAAAGTGAGCCACATGTCGCGATGTCTGGGGACTGTCGCTGTGCTTGTGCTCTGCGTCACGCTTGCTGAAGCCGCGGCCAACGTGGGCAGCGTTGTCGTCAATCGCCAGCGGGACATGAAGGAAATTGCGGTGGCGGCGAAAACCATTGCCGCGATGTTCAAGGCACCCGATACGTATTCGTCGGCTACCTTCGGAGAAGCGGCGAGCACGGTTAGCGAGCGGGCGGGTCAGCGATTGACCGATCATTTCGGCGTGATCGGAGCCGCAGAAGGGTCGAAAGTAACCGAGGCACTTACGACCGATTATGATCGATTTGAAAAACTGGCTGCCGATCTCAAGGCCTATGCAGAGGTATTGGCCAAGGCTGCTGACGAACACCCGAATGCCATGACGGACGATATGCGGATGAACGAGGGGGAGCTTATGGAAGGTGGCATTCTAGGTTCCCGGAAAAAGATCGATGCATCCGCGATGTCGGCGGAACATGCATTCCATATGATGTTGCAGACCTGCACGTCGTGCCACTCGAAATTCCGCGCGAAGTAGCGCGACTCCTTTGAGGAGCCGACAACCTTCATTCGGATGCCGGTCGTCAAATCGCGTGAACACCGAACTTGGCGTCGATTCCTGGAAGATCGTTGTCGGGGGCTTTGGCGATTTCGTCGATGATCGGACAGTCGGGCCGCTCGTCACCATGGCAATTGTGCGCCAGGTGCTTGAGTGTTCTGGACATCGCCTGGATAGCCGCAGCCTTCCTCTCAAGCTCGGCAACATGTTCAAGCGCGATGGCTTTGACATCCGCGCTACTGCGGGATTTATCGCGCCAGAGGGTGAGGAGGGTCTTCATCTGCTCAACTGAGAACCCCAGGTCCCGGGACCTGCGGATGAACTTCAGTGTGTGGATGTCGTTCTCGCTGTAGGTTCGATAGCTCGATTCCGTGCGGTGGGCAGGCGCGATGAGTTTGATCTGTTCGTAGTAGCGGATCATTTTGGACGAGACGCCGCTCGCCTTGGACGCTTCTCCGATGTTCATTTCTTGTCTCCCTATTGAGTAGGGCTGCCCATAGGACAGCCTATAATTACGGATTAACCGAGCGAAGGCGCAGCGCGTTGCCGACGACAAAGACGCTGGACATCGCCATAGCGGCAGCCGCGAAAATCGGCGACATCAGCGTGCCGTTGACCGGGTACAGCACTCCCGCAGCGACAGGGATCAAGCTGACGTTATAGGCGAAAGCCCAGAACAGGTTCTGCTTGATGTTCCGGATCGTTGCCTTGCTGAGAGCGATAGCTTTCGGCACGCCGTTCAGATCGCCAGACATCAGCACCACGTCCGCACTCTCGATTGCGATGTCGGTGCCAGTGCCGACCGCCAGGCCAACATCCGCCTCCGTAAGAGCAGGAGCATCGTTGATGCCGTCGCCGATAAAGGCAATCTTGCGGTTCCCGGTGCGCAAGCGCTTGACCGCATCTACCTTTCCTTCGGGCAGGACCTCGGCGACCACCTCGTCGATGCCGAGTTGGCGAGCGATGACGTTGGCGGTGCGCTTGTTGTCGCCGGTTATCATAGCGACCTGCAAGCCCAAGGCATGCAGCGCCTTGATAGCAGCCGGTGTTGTGTCCTTGATGGGATCGGACACCGCAATGACCGCAGCCAACTTGCCGTCGATGGCGGCGTACAGGGGAGATTTCCCTTCATCGCCCAAAGTAGCAGCCTTGTCGCTCACGCCTGATAGATCGACACCCGCCTTCCGCAAAGCACGATCCGCGCCAACAAGGACCTTGCGATCATTCACCGTGCCTTCAATTCCGAACCCAGGGGTAGCCTGGAACGCAGATACGGTTTGTGAGCCGATACCTTCTTCCTTTGCCGCGGACACAATCGCTTCCGCAATCGGATGCTCAGACAGGGCTTCGAGACTGGCGATGAGCCCAAGAACCTCCTGCCGGGTGAACCCATCTTGAACGATCAGATCCGTCAATTCCGGTCGCCCCTTCGTCAGCGTACCAGTTTTATCGAGCGCGACGACATCGGCTTCACGAAGGCTCTGAAGCGCTTCGCCCTTCCTGAACAGAATTCCAAGCTCGGCAGCGCGCCCAGTGCCGACCATGATCGATGTCGGTGTCGCGAGGCCCATGGCACACGGGCAGGCGATGATCAGCACGGCGACGGCGTTCACCAATGCAAAGCTCAACGCAGGCGAGGGGCCGAGCACATACCATGCCGCAAAGGTGAGAACTGCCGCCAGAATGACGGCGGGGACGAACCATCCGGTCACTTTGTCGACCAGAGCTTGAATCGGAAGCTTCGATCCTTGTGCCGCTTCAACCATTTTGATGATCTGCGCCAGAAGGGTGTCCCCGCCGACCTTGGTCGCTTTAAAAGTGAAGGAGCCGGCCTTGTTGATGGTCCCTCCGACCACCCCAGTTTCGGTGGTCTTCTCGACCGGTACAGGTTCGCCTGTGATCATGGACTCGTCGACATAGGAACTCCCATCGACGACAACACCATCGACGGGCACTTTCTCACCAGGCCGGATGCGGATGACGTCACCGACGACAACATCAGTGATCTCGGTCTCCACGAATTCGCCGTCACGCGAAACGAAGGCTGTTTTTGCCTGCAGCCCGATCAACCGTTTAATTGCCTGGCTGGTTTGACCTTTGGCGCGGGCCTCCAGGAATCGACCCAGCAGGATCAGGGTAACGATGACCGCCGCAGCTTCGTAATAGACATTGGCCGTACCCGCTGGCAGCAGATTGGGAGAGAAGGTGGCCACAACGGAGTAGAGCCATGCCGCTGCTGTCCCCAGAACGACCAGCGAGTTCATGTCCGGGGTCCAACGGATTAGGTTCGGCACGCCCTTTTGGAAAAACCGCAGTCCGGGTCCAAACAGCACGAAACTCGCCAAGGCAAACTGCAGATACAGATTGTTCTGCATGCCAATGGTGTTCATGATCAACTCGTGAACGCCGGGAATGAAGTGGGACCCCATCTCCAGCAGAAACAATGGGAGGGTCAGGGCCACTGAGAAGATGAGAAGCGATTTCAGCTTTTTGATTTCTTCGCCACGACGATCTTCAGCGTCGTCGGTAACCGCAACTTGATGCAAGCGGCGGATTTCATACCCAGCCTTCTGAACCGCAGCCTCCAAGGCGACCATGTCGGCAGCACCTGCTGCGCGAACAGTCGCCCTCTCGGTAGCCAGGTTGACGGTGGCATCGACTACGCCGGGTACGGCTTTCAAGGCCCTCTCCACGCGCGCCACGCAGGACGCGCACGTCATTCCTTCGACACCGAATTCCTGGACGACAAGTTTGGGCTCATAACCAGCCCGTTCAATCGCTGATACGACCGCTTGGGTGTCTGCTGCGCCCGTAAACTGGACCGTCGCTCGTTCCGTGGCCAGGTTCACGTTCGCCGATGCGACGCCCGGCACTGCAGCAATAGCCTTTTCAACGCGCAGAACGCAGGATGCGCATGTCATTCCCTCGATGCCAAAATCGGTGGCGATGGGTAGCGGAGAGGCTGGGGTGATCTTAGAAATCGCAGTCATCGAAGGAATCCTTTTCCTAACTGCATAGATAGGTAAGGCTTCCAAAGATGGTAAGGTCAAGCGTTTCTTTGGGGAAATCGGTCCCTTGGGAAAATGGGGCCGCTCCCGACCCGTTTGGACCGGTTCTGGATCAACCAACTTCCTTGGACGTGATCGACATACTGTTCTCGCAATGTCCGGCGATCATTTGTCGGCTCGACTAGGCGTCTCGTGGTGAACTGAACGTTCCGTCACTAGCTCGAGGTTGGTTTCGTGCTGACGAGAGGGATGGCACTCGCAGTGCCGTTAAGATAACTGCGGCTTCGAAAGTTGGCTCCTGTCCGTAGAGCCCGGTCGCATGACGCGATCCCGGATGAGAAGGAACGTTCTCTCCACACAATACCAAAGCGCTGCTGCGACAGCGAAGCTCGTCGCAAGATAGATGAGGAAGCCCAAACTTCCTTGCAGGTTCTCCTCTCCAAAAAGGAGGCGGTCTACGTGGTAAACTGACTTGTGCGAGAGATAGAGGCTGTACGCTAACGTTGCTATGGAAGCCGCGCCTGGAACTGGCCATCTCGTTATGACGTGGTCCAGATCGAGCATAGCGCCTAGAATGAGGGCGATGCCCAGGGAGACAAGCGGAAATCCGACGACTGCACCCAGCTGCGCTTGGAATACGAGGAACAGGTTCGCGCCTTCGAGAGGGCCGCGTAGTGAGAACAGGATCAAGGCAATCGCGACAAAAGCGACGCCTAAAGGCAATGCCACCTTCGGTGGCGCGTAGCGCCGGTAGGCATCGGGATAAAAGTGTCGAAGACCGGCAAGGGTAACGCCGAACAGAAGGCCATCAAGACGTGTATATGTGGGATAATACACATCTCTTAGATAGACAGAGAAAGCATCTCTGAAGTTTCCGGTTTCCACGAGCACAGCGACCTGTGTTTCCCAAAGTGTGTACCGGAGTATCATGCTTGCGAAAATCGCTGCGGCCGCAACCACCAAGGCGCGTTTTGTGTTGATCCGACGATACAACAACAGAACAAGGATCGGCAGAATGAGATAGAAATGCTCCTCCACACAAAGCGACCATGCCTGGGAAAAGGCTCTCCCGATACGTGGATCAAAGTTGAAGTTCACCATGAATGTGGCGAAGCTCCAAAGCGGTTGCATTGTCGGGGCGTCGCGCAGAGGGGGAAAAAGTGCGTATAGGCCCAGGACAGTAAAGAAAGCTGGGAAGATGCGGAATGCGCGACGAATGTAAAACGACTTGATGTCCAAACGGCCCGTTCGCGATATCTCCTTGAACAGCTGGCTTCCTATCAGGAATCCGCTCAACACGAAGAAGACGTCAACACCCAACCACCCATAGGTTCGGACACCAAGGAGAACCGACGGTGTCGCCTCCACAGGAAGGTGCACCAGCATTACGAGAAGTATTGCGGCCGCCCGCAGGAGGTCCGGCCCGATTGCTCGTGAGCGCATGCCCACTATCGTATCGCCCGGAGAGAATTGCGTAGGAATGGATTGAGCGGAGTCCGCTCCTGAAGCAGAGGTCATCGTGTTCATCCTCAACGCTGCACGGCAAGACAGCGCCTTCATGGGTGTGTAGCGAAACCTTAGCTTGTATTTTCCCTATCGGAAGGAGCGGTAATTTTTCCACAGTATTAAGCTAAATTTTTCATTAAATTTTAGCGAGGCGACATATGTGGCTTTTTGTGCCTATCGGCGCAGAAATTGAGAGCGGATTGAAGGGCTGAAACTACTCGCCGGTCTGCTTTACCGAGCATCTGACCACCAGAGCAGAACTCAGCTTGTAAATCAGGGCTACTGTAAAGGAGCACCGAGGCAGCAATTACAAAGTAGCGAGTGCATGCATACCGACCAACGTAGCGATCATACACGCTGCGATGAATCCTAGCACCGCCAGACACCGATTTGCCTTGCGGACAATGTTCGGCCGGGCCCGGCGTTTTGGACGCGGACGATGGGGCGGAATCAACTGGCCACCTTGCCGAAATTTTTTCTTACCGCCGGTCGTGGCAACGCCCTCGCGCCAGAATGAAGACGAGCTGCGGGGTTGGCGCAGCTCGTCCAATCGATCACTTCGAGAGTGACGGCGTGTAACCCGCGTCAGTGATCGATGCGCTGATCACCTCCGTCGCAACACTGGTTTCTATCGTCACTGTCCTGGTGCCAAGATCGATTTTGGCGATGGCGTCGGGATCGACTGCCTTTATCGCCTTGTCGACTGAGCCCACACAGTGGCCGCACGTCATATCGGGAACATCGAACTTAATCATGGGAGGTCTCCAATTGCTTTGACTGACCGAATGTGGGGCTTCCAACAATGGGAAGGTCAAGGGGGGCTGGAAAATTTCCGCGTTAGTCCGTCGCGCCTGTTCGTGTAATAGCCTACTTCACAGCGAACGTTCCCTGTGACAGAGTCGGCATATGGTTGTCATCGCGGCGCTCCGGCGCGTCCTTTTGCTGTTTGCTGTACTGGGGTTGCTGTTCGCCCCGGCCACTATCGGCATGGCGATGGCCGCGATGAATCCCGATGCTGGCGCGCAGATGGAGATGGATGGCGACGCGGATATGCCGTGCTGCCCAGACGAGCAACCGATCAAGAAGTTCGATTGCGGCAAACCATGCCCGCTGGCTTTGATATGCTCGACCAGTCTCGTCGTGAATTTCGGCTCCAATGCCGACTGGAAGGTTCTCGTCACCATGCGGAACCTGACGTTCTCGCTCCCCAGCGATAACGACCTCCTATCAACCTTCGCTGAACCACCCACTCGCCCGCCAAGGGCGTAATCTCACAGGCTTCCGTATGAGCAGGTTGCGATCTGCCTGAATGTGAACGCATGAGCGACGCTTGCTGCGTCCTCCGGTGAGATATCAATGAAAAACATCCCACAAACTATGCGGCTGCTGACAGCTGTTCTTTTCGTGCCGCTTCTTCCTTACACCGTCTCGGCTGGCTCGGCGAACTATGAGTTCCATCTGGCTGAGACGTCAGTGGCCCAGGGTCCTGAGGCGGTGGTCACCGTTCTCATCAAAGATAAACGGTCCGGCAAACCCGTGTCAGATGCCGTAATCTTCGCCACCCGCCTTGACATGGCCCCTGAGGGGATGGAGGCCATGACCACGACATTGGACCCGCTTCCCTCCGAAGAAGCTGGCGTCTATCGCTTCAAGGCCAACCTCTCCATGGAAGGAGGATGGCGATTTAAACTGGCCCTAAAGGTCCAAGGTGAATCAGAGACGGTCCAAGGCGAGCTGGTTCTGCAGGCAAAGCCATGAGAGTCGGCAGGATTCTTCTCGCTTCGGCCGTGTTGATCGCCGTCGGGGCAGGGACCTATGCGGCTGGCATCAACGGCATCGGTCGAGAGCACGTCGAACGTTTTGTTTCGTCAAGCGTAGGGTCTCCGCCTGCAAGAAAACAGGCAACGGGCAAAGTGATCTATTTCCGGCATCCAGATGGGCTGCCGGAATATTCCGCCGTTCCGAGGCAAACACCAGACGGCCGGTCATTTCTTGAGGTGCGTCAAAGCGAGGACGTCAGCTTCGACGCGGTCCAACAGGAAAATGAAAATGCGATAGAGGCGACCGAGCGCAAGGTCCTATACTACCGCAATCCCATGGGCCTCGCTGACACATCGCCGGTTCCAAAGAAGGACTCCATGGGGATGGATTACCTTCCGGTCTACGAGGGCGAGCAGCTTAAAGATGGCGAGCTACGAGTGCCTCTGGGCAAGCTGCAGAAAACCGGCGTCAGAACAGCCACGGTCGAACGGCAGAAAATCTCGCGTCGCGTGAGGGTTCCGGGCACAGTGCAGTTCGATGAGCGACGCGTCCAGTTCGTCTCAATGCGGACAGATGCATTCATAGACAACGTTGCGAACGTCACAACCGGTGACCGGATAAAGGCCGCTGACCACCTCTTCTCGTTCTACTCCGGCGATATCGCCCGGGCAGCTGCGGAGTATGCGGCATCCGTCCGAGCAGGTATCGGAGGTAAGGGCATCGATGGGGTGAGGCAACAGCTTCGCAACCTGGGGCTTCAGGACAGAACCATCGACATTATCGCCAAGGAAGGCGTCGTGCCTCGCTCCTTAGAGTATTACGCCCCTACCGATGGCGTCATTCTCGAACGACCAGCGCTCCCAGGCATGATGGCCGAAGCTGGTGATGCTCTATTCCGGATCGTCGACAACTCGGTGGTCTGGGTTATTGCCGATGTGCCGGAGTCTGACCTTGCTACCATCAAGGTCGGTCAACCCGTTTCGGTCAGATTCCCGAACTTCGCGGGCAAGGTCGTCCAAAGCACAGTCGCTCTTGTCTACCCGGACCTGCAAACACGGACCAGAACAGCAAAAGTTCGGATAGAGATTGCGAACCCTCAGGGCACGCTACTGGCAAACATGTTTGCCGAGGTAGAGGTGGAAACCGGTGCAGATGCACCGGTCGTCGCGATCCCAGGATCTGCGGTCGTTGATACCGGAAGTCGCCGGTTGGTGTTCGTAGATAAAGGGGAGGGACGGTTCGAAACGCGCGACGTGAAAATCGGTGCGCGCGGGAATGATACCGTCGAAATTACGGAAGGGGTTGACGTCGGAGACCGTGTCGTCACGGCAGCAAATTTCCTTTTGGACGCCGAAAGTAACCTGACGTCGGCTCTCAACTCTCTCGCAGCCACGGAAGGCAAGCCATGATCGCAAACCTGATCGCCTGGTCCGCTCGCAATCTCGTGCTGATTTTCGTTGGTGCGGGTCTCGCTGTTGCGGCAGGCGTCTACTCCCTCAGGACACTTCCCCTGGACGCGATACCCGATCTGTCGGATGTTCAGGTCATCGTCTACACCGATTACCCGGGGCAAGCGCCACAGGTCGTCGAAGATCAGGTCACCTATCCGCTGACGACGTCGATGTTGACCGTACCGCGCTCCAAGGTCGTGAGAGGCTTCTCCTTCTTTGGCGTTTCGTTTGTCTACGTCATTTTCGAGGATGGCACCGATCCTTATTGGGCGCGCAGCCGAGTCCTGGAATACCTGAACGCTGCCGCCAGCCGTCTTCCTGGCAACGTCGCGCCGAGCCTTGGTCCCGACGCGACCGGTGTGGGCTGGGTTTATCAGTATGCGTTAATTGCCAAGGAGCTGTCGCTCGCCGAGCTTCGCTCCCTGCAGGACTGGGTGGTCAAGTTCGGGTTGGCCAAAGCCGATGGCGTTTCCGAGGTAGCCAGTGTCGGTGGCTTCGTGAAGCAGTATTCGGTCGTCATTGATCCAATTCGTCTTCGGGCGCAAGGAATTACGCTCAAGCAGGTGACCGACGCTATTCGCGCCAGTAATCGCGATGTGGGTGGCCGGACGGTCGAACTGTCCGAATTCGAGTTTATGGTGCGAGGAAAAGGCTACCTGCAGGGCGGCTCTGACATCGAGAACATCGTTCTGGCGACTGAGATGGGTGCGCCACTTCGTCTAAGGGACGTTGCTCGCGTTGAAATTGTTCCGGACGAGCGGCGTGGCATTGCGGAGCTGAACGGGGAGGGCGAAGTTGCAAGCGGTATCGTTCTTCAGCGCTTCGGTTCGAATGCGTTGTCTGTGATCGAGGGCGTTAAGGAGAACCTCGCCGACATCAAGAAGAGTCTGCCGGAAGGCACTGACATCGTGCCCGTTTATGACCGGTCGCAACTGATTGAAGCCGCCATCGAGACGTTGAAAGTTACGTTGATCGAGGAATCGATAGTGGTCGCGCTGGTGACGATTGCCTTCCTGCTCCACGTGCGAAGTGCATTGGTCGCGATCATCATGCTGCCGGTCGGGATTCTCATGGCCTTTGTCGCCATGCGGGCGTTGGGCATTGGCGCAAACATCATGAGCCTGGGCGGTATCGCGATTGCCATCGGTGCCATGATCGATGCCGCCATCGTCATGATCGAAAACGCGCACAAGCATCTTGAACGTGCACCGCCTGACAGGAAGAGGACTGAGGTCCTGATCGCGGCGGCGAGCGAAGTCGGTCCGGCTCTATTCTTCAGCCTCCTCATCATCACGGTATCCTTCCTGCCGATCTTCACCCTGGAATCCCAGGAGGGCCGCCTCTTCGGTCCCTTGGCGTTCACGAAGACCTTCGCTATGGCAGCCGCAGCGCTGCTGTCGGTCACGCTCGTTCCGGCCCTGATGGTTGTTTTCGTCCGAGGAAAGATTGTTTCCGAACACCGAAATCCGCTAAACCGGTGCCTGATCTGGGTCTATCGCCCGATCATCACGGGAGTATTGAGGGCCAAGGTGGTCACCATTCTGTTGGCCGTCGTCGCATTGGCAGTCACGATCTGGCCTGCGCGCCAAATCGGAACCGAGTTCATGCCGAGCCTGAACGAGGGCACGCTGATGTACATGCCGACGACACTGCCCGGTCTGTCCGTCACCAAGGCAGCTGAACTGATGCAGACCCAGGACAGGATCATCAAGTCCTTTCCAGAAGTGGAAACCGTGTTCGGAAAGGCGGGGCGGGCACTGACCGCGACCGATCCGGCCCCGACCGAAATGTTCGAGACGATCATTGCGCTCAAGCCGAAATCGGGGTGGCGGCCTGGTGTGACTATAGACAGCCTTAAGCAGGAGATGGACGCGGCGCTCCAGTTCCCCGGCGTCTCCAATGCCTGGACCATGCCGATCCGGGCGCGTATCGACATGCTCTCGACGGGCATACGCACGCCTGTCGGGGTGAAAGTGTTCGGAACCGATCTCAAGGAAATGGAGCGTATCGCGCGCGACATTGAGACCGTCCTGAAGGCAGTTCCCGGAACATCGAGCGCATATGCGGAACGTGTAATCGGGGGATACTACCTCGACATCATTCCGGATCGCATAGCCCTCGGAAGATACGGGTTGACCGTGGGCGACGTTCAGGAGGTCATCGGCATTGCCCTTGGGGCCGAGGTCGTGACATCCACGGTCGAGGGGCGCGAGCGATATGGTGTGGCCGTCCGCTATCCACGGGCGTTCAGGAGCGATCCTCAAGCAATCGCGCGCGATGTTCAGGTCGATGTCCCCACTGGTGGGTCAGTCCCTCTTGGGCAGGTCGCAGAGGTGCGTCTGAGCCGTGGGGCAACAAGCATCAGGACGGAGAACGGTCAGCTCGCCGTTTACGTATTTGTCGACATCGCCGGGCGGGACCTTGGCGGCTACGTGCAAGAGGCACGAGAGGCGGTGGAAAAAAGCGTCGAGATGCCACCCGGTTATTCCGTCGCCTGGAGCGGCCAGTTCGAATATCTTGAACGGGCAAAGGATAGGCTTTCCATCGTCGTTCCGCTCACGCTCGCTCTAATTTTCCTTCTTCTCTACCTCAACTTCAGAGCGCTGACCGAAACGCTGATTGTCATGCTCTCGCTACCGTTCGCGCTCGTCGGGGGTATCTGGCTGATGTGGTGGCTCGGCTTCAATGCTTCCGTTGCGGTCGCCGTTGGGTTCATCGCTCTGGCTGGCGTTGCTGCAGAAACCGGGGTGATCATGCTGATCTACCTCGACCATGCTCTTCGTGAGAAACAGGAGGCCTGTCAGGTGCAGCGGCGTGCCTTGACCAAAGCGGATTTGCGGGACGCCATCATGGTCGGTGCGGTTGAGCGAGTGCGACCCAAGATGATGACCGTCGTCGCCATCATGGCTGGTCTGATCCCGATCCTTTGGAGCACCGGGGCTGGCTCAGAAATCATGCAACGCATCGCCGTTCCGATGATCGGCGGGATGGTGTCGTCGACCATCCTGACGCTGGTGGTCATTCCTGCCGTCTATGCGCTCGTGAAGGGATGGCAACTGCCTGCCTCGCCCGTCGAGCAAATCGAACAATCCAATCAAAATCTAGCCGAAGGAGTTCTCACATGAACAGGAGACAATTCGTCTGCACGGCAATGGCATCTGTAGTCGTTGCCAGCGCTCGCCCAGTAGGGGCGTCACAAACACGAATGACGGTATACAAGGACCCGAGCTGTGGCTGCTGTGGTGCCTGGGCGACCGCGATGGGCAATGCCGGTTTCCAAGTCGATCTGCGTGAGGTTGATGATCTCGACTCGATTAAAAGGAAGTACCGCGTACCCCAGACTGCAGAGGGTTGCCACACAGCTGTCCTCGGGCCGTATTTTATCGAAGGACATGTACCCCTCGATGCCGTTAAAAGGCTGCGGAACGAGGTTCCCGACATCCTTGGCATTGCAGTTCCAGCTATGCCGCTCGGCTCCCTTGGGATGGGTGATGATCCCTCAGTTGCCTCCTACGACGTTTTGAGCGTGAGCCGGAGTGGAGAAACCGCTGTCTACATGAGCGTTCGGCCGAAGAAAGTTTGACCTCGTTCATGGTCTCCAAAAGATGCTCGTCCCTTGCCGTGGGCGCTCGGCCCACGGTACTTCCGGCATAGCTTTTTGTGGGGACTGGGCATGGACAACACCGTTATCGTCGCAATCGCAATCGGTGTCGTCTCCGTCATTTACTCGGCAGCCGGTCAGGCCGGTGGAACTGCGTTCCTGGCGGTCATGGGACTGGCCGCATTTCCTTCTCTGGAAATGCGGCCGACAGCGCTCTTTCTAAATATTGTCGCGGCAGGATACGCCACCTGGCGACTGAATCGGCACGATCTAATCGACTGGCGCTTTCTGGCCAATCTCGCGGTTTCTTCCGTTGTGTTCTCGTTCATCGGTGGACTGATCGCGTTTGGGCAGGAGGCCTATTCAATGATTACGGGCTTGCTTCTTGTTGTGGCGGCAGTTCTCATGATCCGCCAACGCGTCGAGACCAGGGACGAACAGCGGCATCGATCCCAATGGGCAACTATCGGAGTGGGTGCGGTGACGGGCATTCTATCGGGGGTCTCAGGGATTGGGGGTGGTGTATTCCTCGTACCTCTTCTCATCACGTTGGGATGGTGCACGCCCAGGAAAGCCGCGATCTTGTCTCCACCATTTATTCTGATCAACTCGGCTTCTGGTCTGGCAGGCGCACTGTCGACCGGACAAGTGCTCGGAGCGAATGCCTTTTTTTTCGCAGTCGCCGCGCTTGCCGGAGCGGCCATTGGGACTACGGTCGGTCTAAAATTCATGTCTGATGGCATGACGCGTTACCTACTCGCGGCCATACTGATGGCTTCAGGCATGAAGCTGATTATCGGCGCGGAGGCTATCGGAGGTTTATGAACGATCCAGGTGCGTTCGGTGCCCGTCTGCCTGAAATTCAAACCGATTCAACATCTATCACGAGCATGAGCCCGCCACCCCCATCAATCTCGACGTTGTTGTTGGTGGTGTGATGGGAGATATGGCAATGAACCAGCCACTTACCCGGGCGTTGCGCTGTCCAAAGCACATCATATCGTTGGCCTGGAGCGACATTTACCGTGTCGGCTAGATATCGAGCGCTCGGCTGAAGCGTCTCACCATCAACTGCGGCAATCTCAAACGGGCCTCCGTGAATATGCATTGGGTGAATGGCGGTCGTATGCGAGCCAACGAAGCGAACCTTCAATTTCTGGCCGACCTTCATCTTAATCGTGTCGGTGGCGGGGAACGATTTGCCGTTAATCGTAAAGAAATTGGGAAGCGCCCCTTCCATGGGCATCGCAGGATAAGTTAACCATTCCCTCTTTACCCATTCCTGTAATTGCATCGTGTATTCGAGGTCGGCGGGAATAGCCTCCGCCGGGTCCTTCGGATCGATAATCAGCGCGCCGTACAAGCCAAGCGACTGCTGCCGATCCACATGGTCATGGGTGTGGTAGAAATAGGTGCCGGCCTGCTCAACCGTGTACTCGTATGTGAAGGTCTGTCCGGGCTGTATCGGCTCCTGGGTGATATGAGCCGGTCCATCCATTTCATTTGGCAGGATCAGACCATGCCAGTGGACGGTCGTGCTCTCCGGCAGGCGATTAGTGACGTTAATCCTGACTTTGTCGCCTTCGACAATCCGTAAAGTGGGACCGGGCACCTGATTGTTGTACGCGTAGGCTTCGACGGTTTCCCCTGGCAAGATCGACCAACTGATCACGGACGCCGTCAGGTCGAAGACCTTCACATCGCCCTCCATTCGCGGTTGAAGTACCTGACCGCCACTTGCGGTGGCGGGAGCGTTGAAGTCCACGAGCCGAGGGTCAATCGCCGCCATGTCACGCATCGCGTCGCCAGGTGTATCGAAGGTCATGATCATCCCGGGAGCCATTATCGCACCGCCCACATCATGGGCGCTCAGGTGCATGTTCACCTTCATAAAGGGGTAGGCGAAGCCAGCAATCAGCATGATCGAGGTGAACCCAGCCATTGCTCCGATCTGGATGCGGGTAGGGGCGAAAGCTCTGTTTGGCTGCGCGCCACCAGGTTCATGTTGCTGATGGCCCTTGTGCTGCTCATGGTAACCCGTCTGTCGCCCATACTGCGCATGGGATGCATGCCGCTGGTGTGCATCATGCGGGCGCTCGGTCATGAGCCCGTGCTTGAGGCCCTTCGCGACAAGCCAGACATTAAAGGGATATGCAACGGCAAAACCCACGCCAATACCCAGTGCCATGACGCCCCAGAACAACATTTCACCCGGCCACATCGCCCTCATGTCGCGTCCCATCATGAGGATTGCCATGACCGGAGCCATTCCCGCCATCATAGCATTCATGCTGATGAACTCGGGCACGAAGGAATTTTTGACGTTCTGCCAGTAGCTGCCGCCCATCATGTTTTTCATGAAGAGCGCTTGGAATACGAAGAGGCCTAGGGTGAAGCCCGCGATGTACTCGATGATGATGTCGATCCACATTGGGAGGCCGAGTACCGCCGTGATCGCGGCGGCAATTATGATGCCGGTGGCATCGCCTGCTACGCAGTGAATGGTGGACCCGATGCCCTGCTTCCACAGTGGCTTGATGAACTCTTCATGGGTTCCGGGCGCAGGCTCTTTGTCAGCCAGAACGTAAAGGAGCAGTCCAACTGGACCGAGGTAGAGCGTGACGAGGATGAAGCCCCACTTCATCACGGCCGGTTCTGGATTGTTCCTGAATTGATCCCAGGCAACATATGCCGTGCTCAAGCCTGAAAGGACGAACCAGATGAAAAGCAGGTAGTCGATGGGCTGAATAAACACAGTGCACTCCATGTCCGTGAGAATCATGACATGGAGCGCACCGTACCGATTCCTAGTGTTGGAAGGTCAAGGGCGGCGCCCCTATTTTGGACCCTCCATTTCTTGGACATCCCAACCCCGTCAAGCCAAAAGGAACCATAGGTACGCCGGTGGAGCGGGGGCAATAGCTTACCGAGGGCTATCAAAATGACAGAAACCGCTTCAAGCTCAAACCCGCCGACAGAATGTAAGGCGGCATAGCGAGTGAATAGTGACCACAGTTCAATTGCAAAATACTTGGTCTAGCGCCTGCGCAGGTCAGCCTCTGTATTAACCTCTCCGACAGCTCTGGCAACACCACTTTATCTCTCTTCGCCAGCACAACGTGAAGAATGAGATCCGGTCGTGCCAAACGATCCGCGTAATTCTCGATGTTAAGTTGCGCCCAGGCTCTCCTGAGATCAGTAAGCTCAATATCCGGTTCAAGGCTCTCTCGAATTGATCGCGTGGCACGGCCGGTCCAAACCATATCCGCGAGGCTTCCTGCCGCCAGAAACAGCGAGGCCTTAGAAACGGTCGCGTCGTGCGCCGCGATGAGGCCTGCGACCCAGGAGCCCAGGCTCATACCGAGAACAGAAATCTCTCTGTAGCCTTCACTCTTTAACCAACGAATGAGTTTGCGCCCATCCCATACCCCCTGCCTTATCGATTGGATCGTTCGACCGAGATTCGCGCTAAGCATGTAGTCGGCGTGCGTGGACCCCGGACGGCTGCGCTCGAGGTGATACGGCATAGCAATTTCCACAACCGTTATGCCTCGCTTGGAAAAGAACCTAGCAAGCTGATTATTCCGCGCACTTGCATTCCAATGGTGAAAAACCACCATCGCTCGGTCGAGCGATCCACTCTCGGTGATCCTCGCCCAAACGACATTATTCTCGTCGATGTCGGTCAGGGTGTCCGATGGAAACTTGAGCCATCCATCTCGCCGTTTAAAACCTTGATCGCTCCTAGTCGGCTCATCGAAGAAAGTCTGATCAGCCACGGCTTGGTCGGCGAGAAGACAAAACTCCTCGATACTCCCGATCTTCGCAGCGCCTGAAAAGGCCCGTTCCGCGTCGAGCGCGAAAACCGTTGCTTTCTTGCCTTCCTCACCGCGCTTTGCCCGCCGCTCATCCCAACGATCAAGCCAATTATGAAACATTCAGATTGGTCCCTACTTCACTCGCCCGCCAACGGCCGAACGCCGGATCAAACAGGCCGTAAAGCGCAAGAAGCACTCCAAGGCCCAAAAGGATCGAAAAACCAGAAAAAGCACCGATCAACAAGTAGCCTGCAACGAGCAACGCTACGACCGTCGACATCTTCCACAAAGGTACACGAAACCGGTTTCCGATACCCAAACCGATGGCGCCAAACAAAAAAACGATGCAGGTGGAAATAACGACAAGAAGGCTGCTGTAGTGCGTCGGCATTCTATAGCCGATCGTGCCGCTCAGATTGTCGAGCCCAAAAATAGCCGCTGACATATCTCTGATCAACCAAGCCGCAATATTCTCGCCGGCCGACGTCAGGTACGAGCTTTGGCCCTTCATGCATATGGCGACCAAAATCCCCAAAACAGTACACCTGAAAATTCCCCGGATCAGGGTCAGTCCGACTTCGTTGAGCTGGGATCGGCAATCCACCTCAGGTCGCGTTTCCAGTTTCTTTCTGATTTTGCAAAAATCATAAGCGATCGTGTAAAGCAAAATGAGGCCTGCAAAGAAAATATAGAAAGAGATCGCCATGTACAAATATGCAATCCCTGTGAATAGCATCGCCTCCGGCACTGATATGACATCAGGGCGCACGATCGCTAATTTTCCCCAGTCCATGGCATATTCGCCGCCGCCTTTCATTAGCGGGATCAAACACACTTCGATCCACTGAACAATCCCAGCGAATACAAAGCAAACCAGAAAAACCGCCCAATAGGTAGAGGAAGAGCTTTCTACGTTGCGCGCCCAAGCATCGTGGGAGTCCGTCCCGTCGGCCTGCGCGACAAGCTTCAGACGCCCCTCGAATTTCCAGAAGGCCAGAAGCTCTATCACGAACACGAAGAATAGTGGCAGGAACACCATGAAGACGAATGTCCAATTTGGCGCCCAGAGAAACCCGACCTGCTTAACGACCCCGTCCATTCGGTCGTAACTCGCGCTGTGAACCCCCGTAACATAGGACAAAAACCCAAGAGCGGTGGCGCCCGCAAACACCGCCGCTGGCAAATTCAAGGGAGAGCCGGAGCTAAAAAGCGCCTCTGATCTCATCGCCAAACCCAAACGCCGAACTGGCGTCTTGGCGTCCGCATCCCCTGCCAACCCTACCGAGGGCATCGTCTCATCAGGGGCGGTCGCATTTTGTGCTATATCTGGGGCTTCCGGTGCAACGCTGCTTCCGGCTTTCCTCCCGTCTCGCCTCTTGGCCGTTAATCGAGATTGGGCCTCACTCAACTCCATCTGCCATTCGCTGGTTGCGACCGGATCATCGCACCCAAAAATCCTTGCCAGCCAACGAATGTTGGCGGTGCTGATTCCCTTGTCGTTCTCTTGAAACCAAAGTTGCACCGTGCGCAGGTCGATCCCAATCCGGTTGGCATCAATCTGTGAAATCGCCTCTGCAAGTAGCTCCGGCGTCCATGGTCCTGCTGGAAATCCATCGCTGCCAAGCGGCCGTCCCGCTCCGGCCGCGGCCGTTCGTTTGAATAGTTCTTTGAAATCACTCCCGTCCTTCGGCGGAGGGAGAAAAAACTTTCCGTTGTTCAACAAAGACTTAGTGGCTCGCGTTTCGTTTCGTTTCGCTAGATTTCGTATCTTGTCGTGCCTTCGTTCCCAAATAGAGGCCTGTTCCCCCCGCAACAGATCCCACGATTACGCAGGCTGTTTTCGGTCGACGGTCATTTGTTTCGATGAACCCCCCTCAACCGATCATGCGGCGCGCCGCGGTACTTGGCAGCCGATTGTGTTTTCTCGTGGTCCAACGCGTGTGTGGAAATTCGAGAAGGTGTCATTATTATGGAACGAAATATGGGCAAGCCTTTGCGTGGTCAGACAGTCCTGGTCACCGGCGCGTCGGGCGGCATAGGGGCGGCAATCGTGGAGCGCCTCGCCTCGGAGGGTGCGCGGCCAATCATCCACTATTGCCAGGACGAGGATGCGGCGGAGACACTATTGGCCCGTATTGGTGGCGACGGCTTGATGGTGCAAGCCGATCTTTCGACTTCGGAGGGGCCATGCACATTGTGGCGGAAAGCGGTTGCTTTCGCGGGACGTATTCACGGTGTCATTAACAATGCGGGTATCCGTACCGAAATTCCGATAGAGAATTCAGCCGCGGCCTGGAAGGCCGCATGGCAAATTGAGTTTCAACTCAATCTCTTTGCTGCGGCCGATCTCTGTAGGGAGGCGATCAGGCATTTTCGAACCGAGGGTGGTGGGCGCATCATTAACATGGCAGGCCAAGCCGGTCAGCGTGGCTCCGCCGCCGACATACTGCCTCATGGCGCGACCAAGGCCGCGCTCATCAATCTCACCAAATCCATCGCCTCAAGCTTCGCTCGTGAGGGGGTGATAGCGGTGTCTATCGCACCTGGCCTCGTCCGAACGGAGATGGCAGAGAAATACATCGCCGCCCATGACAAGGGAGAAGCTGTAGGGGACATTCCAATAGGGGATATGGCCGAAGCATCCGAAATAGCTGAACTTGTCGCGTTTTTGTTGCGTCACTCTCAGGAGTCGCTCAACGGTGCCACCCTCGATGTCAATGGCGGCAGCTATATTCGCTAACCCGGGATAGCAACCAGAAGCAGTTTCAGCAAATCCGCGTGAAGCCGAAATCATTCATCGGCAAGCGCGAGCGTGACCTCTTTCCGGACCTTTTTCGCCGCCCGCTTCTTCGCGGGAGAGCTTTTGAATATGGTCAAGATCTTCTCGATAGATTGGTCTGCCCCGGCCTTTCGTAGAGCGCTTGCGTCCAACGCCGATTTAAAGTCCGGAGCTGGACTTGTGCAGGACGGGTCGCTGTTCTGGCCGGGGCGCGGGGTCTCATTGGCACCCTCGGGCAGTTCATGAAATTGCTCGGGTTGCAATTGACTCGGCGGCTTCCTGAGAACCGCCGAGCTATTCGCAGCAAATTTTGCTCCGGGTATCGATATGATCTGCGAAGCGCTGACAGGAGACGGCC